>NZ_JBHVYK010000022.1:0-98660 GCF_042880855.1 Streptomyces sp. NPDC058291 | reverse complement strand
CGCCCGGTCAGGAAGCCGGTGGCGGCGGGGCCGGCGGGACGAACGTGTCGCCGCCGCCCGTCGAGGGCTCGTCCTTGTGCGCGAGCCGGTCCATGGCTCCCTTGGCCTTGTCGGCGCCCGTGTGGATCCGGTCGCTGTATTTGCCCTTGGTCTTCTCGTCGACGACCTTGGCGGCCTTGTCGAGGCCGTGATGGACCTTGTCCCCGTGCTGCTGTGCGAGGTCGGAGACCTTGCCCTTGGCCGGGGCGAGCCTGGCCTTCAAATTGTCCAAGAGACCCATGGGCCACCTTCCTCGCGGGTGTGTCACGTGCGGGCGCCGTCGTCGGCGGCCTCACTGTCGGCCGTCTCCTCGGGGGACTGCTGACGGGGGATCCCGACGCCGTCGACACCGTCGTCGTCGGCGACCGGCTCCTTCGACGCCCCGGCGTGCGGGGCGTCGTCGGCCTCGGCCGCCTCCGGGGAGGCCTCCGCGGCCGCTTCCGCTGCGACTGCGTCCTCCGTCGGGCCGACCCCGGCCTCGGCGGCGGTGTCCGCCTGCTCCGTCGCCGGCTCCTCCACGGGCTTCGACCTCCGGAAAAGTCGCGCCAAAACGCCCATGTCCACTCCATACGGTACTCGTGCGGGCGAAATCCCGCGTCGTCCGGTGCGTCCGTTCGCGCCACCGGGGGAGGGCGCCGCCCTTGCGCAGGGTGACGGGAATCCCACAACGGGGAACGACCCCGGACCGGCGTCGTCACGTAACTCGTTCGGGGGCGGGCGCGAGGTTTGCGAGACTGGTGGGGTGAGCAGCGCACCCCCCGCCCCCCGTGTCATCGCCGTCGTCGGACCGACCGCGGCCGGAAAGTCCGATCTGGGCGTTTTCCTGGCCCGACGGCTCGGCGGCGAGGTCGTCAACGCCGACTCCATGCAGCTCTACCGAGGGATGGACATCGGCACCGCCAAACTGACGCCCGAGGAGCGCGCCGGAGTCCCGCACCACCTCCTGGACGTCTGGGACGTCACCGTCACCGCCTCCGTGGCCGAGTACCAGCGGCTGGCCCGTGAGCGGATCGACGCGCTGCTCGCCGAGGGGCGCTGGCCGGTCCTCGTCGGCGGCTCCGGGCTGTACGTCCGCGGCGCCGTCGACAACCTGGAGTTCCCCGGCACCGACCCCGAGGTGCGCGCCCGGCTGGAGGACGAACTCACGCTGCGCGGCTCGGGGGCGCTGCACGCGCGGCTGGCGGCCGCCGATCCCGAGGCGGCGCGCGCGATCCTGCCCGGCAACGGGCGCCGCATCGTGCGGGCCCTCGAAGTGATCGAGATCACCGGCAAGCCCTTCACGGCCAACCTCCCCGGCCACGACTCCGTGTACGACACCGTCCAGATCGGGGTCGACGTGGCGCGTCCCGAACTCGACGAGCGCATCGCCGCCCGCGTCGACCGGATGTGGGACGCGGGGCTCGTGGACGAGGTCCGCGCGCTGGCGGCGCGGGGCCTGCGCGAGGGGCGCACGGCCTCCCGCGCGCTCGGCTACCAGCAGATCCTCGCGGCCCTGGCCGGACAGTGCACCGAGGCCGAGGCGCGCGCGGAGACCGTGCGTGCCACCAAGCGCTTCGCGCGCCGTCAGGATTCGTGGTTCAGGCGCGATCCGCGGGTGCACTGGTTGAGTGGGGCCGCGGCTGATCTGGCAGAACTTCCGGAGCTCGCGCTCGCGTTGGTGGAGCGACCGGTCACAGCCTGATCACGTCATGGCATCGGGACGCCCAGGCCGTCATCCGTGCCTCCGACGTCGTGCCATCATCGAGCTTCGATCGACCAAGTGGAGTCCGAGTTGGGAGGGCGCGTGGCGATGGAGGCCGGCCCTCGCGACACCGCACAAGGCAGCGAGCACCGCACCACCGGGCGTGGTGAACCGGAGCCTGAGGAAGGCCGTCTGATTCCGGACGGGCCGGACGAGGACGACACCCAGGGCACAGTGACCGACGACGGTCCCGAGCCCGAGGAGATGTTCGCGAGCGGCCCCGAGGTCGAGGTCGAGCTGCGCCCGCAGCGCCGCCTGCGGATCTGGCAGCTCGCGCCCATCGTGGCCCTGGCCGCCGTCGGCTCCCTGATGTTCGCCTTCCCGCTCGCCTTCGACTTCGGCGACAGCGGGGCCATGATCGCCATGTTGGGGCTGCTGATCTGCTCCTGTGCGGCCGGCTGGGGCATGATGGCGGCCCGCCGCGTCGGTTACACGTGGCCCGGACTGCCCGCGCGCGGATCCGGGCGCCGTCCCGACTGGCGGGTCGTCCTCGCCTACGTCGTGATGGTCGCGGCGGTGGTGGCCCTGGCGGTCTGGCGCGTCGCCCGGCTCCGCTGAGCCGCACCCACGCGGGAGCGCCCGGCGGCCCCGGGCCCGCTGTCGTGGCCACCCCGTACGATCGAGGGATGAGCACGCGGATCGCCTTCCTCAAGGGACACGGCACCGAGAACGACTTCGTGATCCTTCCCGACCCCGAGAACGCCGTCGACCTCCCCCCGACCGCCGTCGCCGCCCTGTGCGACCGGCGCGCGGGCATCGGCGGTGACGGACTGCTGCACGTCGTGCGGTCCGCCGCGCACCCCGAGGCGAAGGACATGGCCGCCGAGGCGGAGTGGTTCATGGACTACCGCAACGGCGACGGCTCGATCGCCGAGATGTGCGGCAACGGCGTCCGCGTCTTCGCGCGCTACCTCCAGCACGCCGGTCTCGTCGCCGAGGGCGATCTGACGGTGGCCACGCGCGCGGGCGTCAAGCGCGTGCACCTCGACAAGGAGGGGAACGTCACCGTCGGCATGGGCAGCGCCCTCCTCCCCGAGGGGGACGTCACCGTGAGCGTCGGCGAGCGCAGCTGGCCCGCGCGCAACGTCAACATGGGCAACCCGCACGCCGTCGCCTTCGTCGACGACCTCGCGCACGCCGGGGACCTGTACGCGCCGCCGCCCTTCAGCCCGGCCTCCGCCTATCCCGACGGGGTCAACGTCGAGTTCGTCGTGGACCGCGGCCCGCGACACGTCGCCCTGCGCGTGCACGAGCGCGGGTCCGGCGAGACCCGCTCGTGCGGCACGGGCGCGTGCGCCGTCGCCGTGGCGACCGCCCGCAGGGACGGCGCCGACCCGGCGGTCACCGGGACGCCGGTCACGTACACCGTGGACGTGCCCGGCGGACGCCTGGTGATCACCGAGCGGCCGGACGGCGAGATCGAGATGACCGGCCCCGCAGTGATCGTCGCCACAGGGGAGATCGAGTCTGCGTGGCTGGAAACCGCCGGCCTCTGAGGCGGCCGCGGCTTGGCATCGGAGGCCGGTGCGCCGCCGCGGCTCACATGATCGATCCTGAGCAGAGCCACGGGTTCGAATGCCCGACCGGCACCAGGACGAGTGGCTCAAAACCGCAAACCTCCCATCCGTCGCTCGAATGGGTGATCCGTTTCACGCTCGGCGAGAGGCGGTCGGTCGGGCGTGATGGGCTCGGTAGCATCAAGCACCGGCCCGGACGGGGGACCGTTCACCAGTCCCCTGAGCCGTGTCCGCCCTGGGACACCCCGTCCGCCGGTCCACGCAGCCGGAGGTGCCCATGAGTGCGGAGGCCACGAACCCTGCGACCCCAGGCCCGGTAGCGCCGGCCACGCCCCGCAGGCGCAGCCGTCCCCGGATCGATCTGCGCCGCCTGGTCGGCGCCGCGCTGCTCGGCCCCGCCTCGCGCGGAAGGCTGCCGGACGCGATCGGCCACGTCGTCGAGGCGCACCGCGCCCACCATCCCGACGCCGACGTCGAAACCCTGCGCCGCGCCTACGTCCTCGCCGAGTCCTCGCACCGCGGCCAGACGCGCAAGAGCGGCGAGCCGTACATCACCCACCCGCTCGCCGTCACCCTGATCCTCGCCGAACTCGGCGCGGAGACCACGACCTTGACCGCCTCGCTGCTCCACGACACCGTGGAGGACACCGAGGTGACGCTCGACCAGGTCGGTGACCAGTTCGGCGCCGAGGTGCGCTATCTCGTCGACGGCGTCACCAAGTTGGAGAAGGTCGACTACGGCGCGGCCGCCGAGCCCGAGACCTTCCGCAAGATGCTCGTCGCCACCGGCAACGACGTCCGCGTGATGTCGATCAAGCTCGCCGACCGGCTGCACAACATGCGCACCCTGGGCGTGATGCGCCCCGAGAAGCAGGCGCGCATCGCCAAGGTCACCCGCGAGGTCCTCATCCCGCTCGCCGAACGCCTCGGCGTCCAGGCCCTCAAGACCGAGCTGGAAGACCTCGTCTTCGCGATCCTGCACCCCGAGGAGTACGAGCACACCCGCGAGCTGATCGTCGCGAACGCCTCCCGCGCGGACGACCCCCTCGCGGAGTTCGCCGACGCGATGCGCGCGATCCTGCGCGACGCCGGCATTCAGGCCGAAGTCCTCATCCGCCCGCGGCACTTCGTGTCCGTGCACCGTGTGTCCCGCAAGCGCGGCCGGATGCGCGGCTCCGACTTCGGCCGGCTGCTCGTCCTCGTGAACGAGGACGCCGACTGTTACGCGGTCCTGGGCGAACTGCACACCTGTATGACGCCGGTGGTCTCGGAGTTCAAGGACTTCATCGCCGTCCCCAAGTTCAACCTGTACCAGTCGCTGCACACCGCGGTCGCCCGCGAGGACGGCCAGGTCGCCGAAGTCCTCATCCGCACCCACCAGATGCACAAGGTCGCGGAGGCCGGCGTCGTCGCCCTCGGCAACCCCTACCCGGCTCCCGCCGAGGAACCGATCCGGGACCGGGCCGCGGCCGACGAGGAGCGCGTCGACCCCACGCGGCCCGGCTGGCTCTCCCGCCTCCTGGACTGGCAGGAGGCCGCCCCCGACCCCGACACCTTCTGGTCCACCCTGCGCGAGGACCTCGCCCAGGACCGCGAGATCACCGTCTTCCGGCCGGACGGCGGCACGCTCGGCCTGCCCGACGGCGCGACCTGCGTCGACGCCGCGTACGCCCAGTACGGCGAGGACGCCCACGCCTGCATCGGCGCCCGGGTGAACGGCCGCCTGGCGACCCTCAGCACCGCGTTGCGGGACGGCGACACCGTCCAGCTCCTCATGGGCCAGGACCCCGCCTCGGAGCCGTCCAGGGAGTGGCTGGAGCACGCCCACACCCCCGCCGCCCGCATCGCCATCCAGCGCTGGCTTGCGACCCACCCGGCCCCGGCCGAGCAGGACGACACCGCACCGGCCCCGGACCCCGGGGCCGCCAAGGCCGCCGAGGCGACCGCCCGGTCCACGGCCGACCCCTCCGGGGGCGGCGCGCCCGCTCCGCGCCCCGGAGCCGCCGTCACGGTCGTCGACCGGCCCGACGCCACGGTCCGGCTGGCCGGGTGC
Source organism: Streptomyces sp. NPDC058291 (assembly GCF_042880855.1). Classification (NCBI taxonomy): domain Bacteria; kingdom Bacillati; phylum Actinomycetota; class Actinomycetes; order Kitasatosporales; family Streptomycetaceae; genus Streptomyces; species Streptomyces sp. NPDC058291. The sequence continues at coordinate 93,310 of NZ_JBHVYK010000022.1, read as the reverse complement.
TGCACGCCCGTACCGCTCGACGACGTGACCGGGTTCCTGGTGCGCGGTGGAGTGGTCACCGTGCACCGCGCGGAGTGCGACGCCGTGGCGCGCATGGCGAGCGCGGGCCGCGAAGAGGTCGCCGTGCGCTGGGGCGACACCACCGGCTGCCGGGTCACCCTGGTCGCCGAATCGTTCGGCCGGCCTCATCTGCTCGCCGACCTCACCGAGGCCATGGCGCTGGAAGGCGCCGAGATCGTCTCGGCGACCGTCGAGCCGCCGAGCCAGCAGCGGGTGCGCCACACGTACACCGTCCAGCTCCCCGACGCCGCCCACCTGCCGACCCTCATGCGGGCCATGCGCAACGTGCCCGGCGTGTACGACGTGGACCGGGCCCAGCACCACGCGCAGGCGTCGGCGGAACCGGCGTAGGGCCCCCACGCGGGTGCGCGAGCCGCGTCCCGGTCGCCGCGGGCGCGTCCGCCCCCGCGCGCGGGCGCCATCCGTTCGGGTGGGCCGGGCGCGCGTCGCCGACACGGCCCAGGCCCGCGCTGGTAGCGGTGGTGCATGCTGCTCACCCCCCGCGTCCGGTTCAAGTCCGCGCTCCTCGCCTCGGCCGTCTCCGTCTGCCTCGTCGCCGCGAGCGCCCCGGCCGACCCGCTCGGCATCGGCGACCGCCTCTTCCCGCACCTGGGCAACCCCGGGTACGACGTGGCGTCGTACGACCTGTCCTTCACCTACTCCGGCGCCAACGACAAGCCTCTCCAGGCGGTCACCACCATCGACGCGTGGACCACGGCCGCCCTGGACCGGATCAACCTCGACTTCGCCCACGGCAAGGTCGACTCGGTCGAGGTCGACGGCCGGCCCGCCTCCTTCGCCGACGCCGGCGACGACCTGGTGGTCACCCCGAGCAGCGCGCTGCCCCCGGGCAGCTGGGTGCGGATCACCGTGCGGCACACCAGTGATCCGGTGAGCGCCGACGACCGGGACGGCGGCTGGGTCAGGACCGCGGACGGCCTCGCCATGGCCAACCAGGCGGACGCCGCCCACCTGGTCTTCCCGTGCAACGACCATCCCTCCGACAAGGCGATGTTCACCATCCGCGTCACCGCCCCCAACGACTACACGGCCGTCGCGGGCGGCCTGCCGGCCGGGGTCGAACGGGTCGGCGCGGCGACCACGTGGACCTACCGCACCCAGCACCCCATGGCGACCGAGCTCGCCCAGGTGTCGATCGGACGTTCCGCCGTCGTGCACCGTGAGGGACCGCACGCCCTGCCCGTGCGGGACGTCGTGCCCACCAAGGACCGCGACGCCCTCGAACCGTGGCTGAGGAAGACGCCCGAGCAGATCGCCTGGATGGAGGGCAAGGTCGGCCCCTACCCCTTCGAGACGTACGGCCTGCTCATGGCCGACGCCTCCACCGGGTTCGAGCTGGAGACGCAGACTCTCTCCCTCTTCGAGAAGGGCCTCTTCACGGAACCCGGCTACCCCAAGTGGTACGTCGAGTCGATCATGGTGCACGAGCTGTCCCACCAGTGGTTCGGCGACAGCGTCAGCCCGCGCGACTGGTCCGACCTGTGGCTCAACGAGGGACACGCCACCTGGTACGAGGCGCTGTACGCGCAGGAGAAGGCGGGCCGCACCCTGGAGGCGCGGATGAAGGCGGCGTACGGCGCCTCCGACCGCTGGCGCGCCGCGGGAGGCCCCCCGGCGCTGCCCAAGGCGCCCAACCCGGGCCAGAAGATCAGCATCTTCCGCCCCAACGTCTACGACGGCGCGGCCCTCGTCCTGTTCGCCCTGCGCCAGGAGATCGGCAGCCCCGCCTTCGAGCGCCTGGAGCGGGCCTGGGTGCACGACCACCGCGACTCCACGGCGAGCACGGCCGACTTCGAGCGCCTCGCCGAAGCGATCTCCGGCCGCGAGCTGAGCGGATTCTTCCGCGACTGGCTGTACAAGGACAAGACGCCGGCGATGCCCGGGCACCCGGACTGGAAGCCCGCGCCGCCGGTCGCCAGGGCCGAGCCGAAGGCCGAGCCGAAGACCGCGTCGAGGGCCGAACCGAAGGCCGAACCGAAGGCCGAACCGAAAACCGGACCGAGGGCCGTCCCGAAGGCAGGACCGAAAGCCGCGCGGGCATCGGAATAAGGCGGTGACGAGACGGGCCGTACCGTGCGACCATCGTGCGGTCGGCGCGGCACGGTACACGGGAATCTCCCGGGCTACTCGTGCGTTCTCCTTCATGAAGGCCGTCGAAGCGGCATTCCCAACGACGTAAGGACCCAATGACCTCCTCTTCTTCCCCTTCCCAGGACGCCAAGCGCATGGCGCACGCCTACCCCGAAGGTCTTCGGGCCGATGCCCTGATGGAAGAGGACGTCGCCTGGAGCCACGAGATCGACGAGGACCGGGACGGCGAGCAGTTCGACCGCTCCGAGCGCGCGGCCCTGCGCCGCGTGGCAGGTCTCTCCACCGAACTCGAGGACGTCACCGAAGTCGAATACCGCCAGCTCCGTCTGGAGCGGGTCGTGCTCGTCGGCGTCTGGACCACGGGAACCGCCCAGGACGCGGACAACTCCCTCGCGGAGCTGGCCGCCCTCGCGGAGACGGCGGGAGCCCTCGTGCTCGACGGCGTCATCCAGCGCCGCGACAAGCCCGACGCGGCCACCTACATCGGCTCCGGCAAGGCGAACGAGCTCCGGGACATCGTCCTCGAGACCGGCGCCGACACCGTCATCTGCGACGGTGAGCTCAGCCCCGGCCAGCTCATCCACCTGGAAGACGTCGTCAAGGTCAAGGTCATCGACCGTACGGCCCTGATCCTCGACATCTTCGCCCAGCACGCCAAGTCCCGAGAGGGCAAGGCGCAGGTCGCCCTCGCGCAGATGCAGTACATGCTGCCGCGGCTGCGCGGCTGGGGTCAGTCGCTGTCCCGTCAGATGGGCGGCGGCAAGGGCGGCGGCCTCGCCACCCGCGGCCCCGGTGAGACCAAGATCGAGACGGACCGTCGGCGGATCCGCGAGAAGATGGCGAAGATGCGCCGGGAGATCGCGGAGATGAAGACCGGCCGCGAGATCAAGCGTCAGGAGCGCAAGCGCCACAAGGTGCCGTCCGTCGCCATCGCGGGCTACACCAACGCCGGCAAGTCGTCGCTGCTCAACCGTCTCACGGGCGCCGGCGTCCTGGTCGAGAACGCCCTGTTCGCGACCCTGGACCCGACCGTGCGCCGGGCGGAGACCCCGAGCGGCCGGCTGTACACACTGGCCGACACCGTCGGGTTCGTCCGGCACCTGCCGCACCACCTGGTCGAGGCGTTCCGCTCCACCATGGAAGAGGTCGGCGAGTCCGACCTGATCCTGCACGTGGTGGACGGCTCGCACCCCGACCCGGAGGAGCAGCTGGCCGCCGTGCGCGAGGTGGTCCGGGACGTCGGCGCCACCGGCGTGCCCGAGATCGTCGTGATCAACAAGGCGGACGCGGCCGACCCGCTGACGCTCCAGCGACTCATGCGGGTCGAGAAGCGCTCCATCGCGGTCTCGGCCCGTACCGGTCAGGGCATCGCCGAGCTGCTCGCGCTGATCGACGACGAGCTGCCGCGGCCGTCGGTCGAGGTCGAGGTACTCGTGCCGTACACCCACGGCGGCCTGGTCGCCCGCGCCCACACCGAGGGCGAGGTGATCTCCGAGGAGCACACGGCGGAGGGCACCCTGCTGAAGGCCCGGGTGCACGAGGAACTGGCGGCGGATCTCGCGCCGTACGTTCCGGCGCCGGCCGTCTAGGCAGGCCTGGGGCCGTCGCGACCGGCTCCGCCCGGTGAACGCCGGAACGCCCGAAGGCCCGTCCCCGCTCACCGCGGGGACGGGCCTTCGGCGTGTCCGGCTCACCACCGGTCCGGTCAGCGTCCGGCGAACTTCTCGCTCACCGAGTCGTAGACGCCCTTGGCCACCTCGCCGAGCCGCGGGCCGGCCAGCCATCCCGAGCTCACCGGGCCGATCGAGGTGTTGGACACCAGCGCCGGCTTGCCGTCGGAGCCCGTCGCGACCCAGCCGCCGCCCGACGCACCACCGGTCATCGTGCAGCCGATGCGGTACATCGTCGGGTCCGCGGAACTGAGCGAGAACCGCCCCGGCCTGTCCTGGCACTGGTAGAGCTTCTGGCCGTCGTACGGCTTCGCCGCCGGGTAACCGGTCGCGGTGACGCGGGCGACCTTCGGGACCGCCGGGGCCTTGAAGTTCACCGGGAGAGCCGAACCGACCGTCTCCTCCAGGGACTTGCCGGAACCGCCCTCCTCCGGCGTGACATGGATGACGGCGTAGTCGTAGGAGGCGCCGTCGCCGCCGGTCTGACCGCCCTGCGCGATCCACTGGTCCGAGGTCTTCGTCCAGTCGCCCCACCAGACCCCGTACGGAGCGGCCTGTTCCCTGGTGGCCGTCTGCAACTGCGCGGAGGACAGGCCCTTGTCGTTGTACGACGGCACGAACGCGATGTTGCGGTACCAGCCGCCGCCCTTGCCCGCGTGCACGCAATGGCCCGCCGTCCACACCAGGTTGGACTTGCCCGGGTGGGCCGGGTCCCGCACGACCGTCGCCGAGCAGACCATCGTGCCCTCGGGCGAGTCGAAGAACACCTTGCCCGCCTCGGGGGCGTTGGCGTGGTACTTCGTCGGCACGGCCCGCGCCTCCACCGCCTGCGGCGTGGGGTCGGTCACACCCTGGTCACCGGAGAGGTCGCTCTCGTCGACGCTCCGGTCCGGGTCCTCCGCCTTGCGCATCCGGTCCGGGTCCCACAGGCCCTTGATGATGGGGTTGACGTAGTCCTTCGCCTCGCGCAGCCAGTCGTCCCTGTCCCAGTTCTTCCACGCGCCGTTCTTCCACTTGTCCAGATCTATCCCGTGCTCTTTGAGCCTGTCCTTGATGTCGTCCGGGATCGTGATCTTTCCGTCGCCGGTGGCCGACGCCGACGCGCCGGTCTCGCCGCCGGCGTCGGTGTCGCCCGAGTCGCACGCGGTCGCGGTGAGCGCGAGCACCGAGACGAGGGCCATGGCGCCCAGCACGGGGGAGGTTCTGCGGCGCGCGTTCCTCCCCCGGCGAACGGTGAACGACGGCCGTGTGGATCGCATGGTCTGACTCCCCCTGCTGTCAACGAACTTGAGACACCCGCCGTTCCCCCGGAGCGAACTCACGGGTGTCCCGCCCCCGGTTCGGGCGGGACTCGCGGCCAGGTGCGATGCCCCCACACGATATGCGCTCGCTGTGGGGGACTCCCGACGGAACGGCAACTGTTCGGTCACAGCGCCGATCTTGCGGCGACCCGTAACCGGGAAGACCGTCCGGGGTTGGTAGCGGTGGGGGGTCAGCTGTCCGCGCCCGGCCCCTGAACTGCGGGAGGACGGGGAGCCGTGGTCGTGACCGAGCCAGTGCCCGAGGGCATCCTGAGGCGTCAGTCGGCGCGTGAGTCGGCGGCGCGCACCTATGCGCGCGCCCTGCCCATCGTGCCGGTGCGGGCCCGCGGACTGACCATCGAGGGCGCCGACGGCCGCCGTTACCTCGACTGTCTCTCGGGCGCCGGCGCGCTCGCCCTCGGGCACAACCATCCCGTCGTGCTGGAGGCCATCCGCGGGGTGCTCGACTCGGGCGCGCCGCTGCAGGTGCTGGACCTCGCGACCCCCGTCAAGGACGCCTTCGTCACCGAACTGTTCCGCACCCTGCCGCCCGGTCTGGCCGACCACGCGCGCGTGCAGTTCTGCGGACCGGCCGGCACGGACGCCGTGGAGGCCGCCCTCAAGCTGGTCCGGGCCGCCACCGGCCGCACGGGCGTCCTGGCCTTCACCGGGGCCTACCACGGGATGACCGCCGGGTCCCTAGAAGTCTCCGGGGGCGCCGACGACGTCCGGGTGGCGCGGTTGCCGTACCCGCAGGACTACCGCTGCCCGTTCGGCGTCGGCGGCGAGCGCGGCGCCGAACTCGCCGCGCGCTGGACCGAGTCCGTCCTCGACGACCCCAAGTCGGGGGTACGGCACCCTGCAGGGATGATCCTGGAACCCGTGCAGGGCGAGGGCGGGGTGATTCCCGCCCCGGACGCCTGGCTGCGCCGCATGCGACAGATCACGGCGGACCGCTCCATCCCGCTGATCGCCGACGAGGTCCAGACGGGCGTCGGGCGGACCGGCGCCTTCTGGGCGGTGGAACACAGCGGGATCACCCCCGACGTGATGGTCCTGTCCAAGGCGATCGGCGGCAGTCTGCCCCTCGCCGTCGTCGTCTACCGCGACGACCTCGACGTCTGGGGGCCGGGCGCCCACGCGGGCACGTTCCGCGGCAATCAGCTCGCCATGGCCGCCGGCACGGCCACCCTCGCCTTCGTCCGCGAGAACGGCCTCGCCGACCGCGCCGCCGTCCTGGGCGCCCGCATGCTGTCCCGGCTCCGGCGCCTCGCCGAGGAGTTCCCGTGCGTGGGGGACGTGCGGGGGCGCGGACTGATGATCGGGATCGAGCTGGTGGACCCCCAAGAGCCCCGCGCCGGCACCGGGAGCACCGTGATGGCAGGGAGCGACCGGGTCGACGGAGCGGACCGGGGCGACGGGGTCGACGAGCCCTGTCGGCTCGACGGGATCGAGGGGGGCGCCGGTCCGCGCGCCCCCTTCCCCGCCGCTCCCGCGCTGGCCCTCGCGCTTCAGCGAGAGTGCCTGCGCCGCGGTCTGATCGTCGAGCTCGGCGGGCGTCACGCCGGCGTCGTACGGCTGCTACCGCCTCTGACCATCACCGACGAACAGGCGGCGGCGGTGCTGGACCGACTCGCGGACGCGATGGCGGCGGTGTCCGGGAACCACACCCGCGGGACGGCCCACCGCGGACGCACGCAACGCACGGGGCAAGCGGGACGCGCAGGGCAGGCGGAGCAGACGGGGTTCGTGGGGCAGGCGGGGCAGACGGGGTTCGTGGGGCAGGCGGGGCGCGCAGAGCCCCACCGCCCGAGCAGGCCGGACCACGCGGACCGCCCGAGCAGGCCGGACCACGCGGACCGCCCGGACCCCGCGGACCGGCCCCCCGAGGAGGTCCCGCGCCAGGGCGGCCGCGCCGACCGGGCCCGATGATCCCGTCTCCCGGCGCCCCCTGCCGCCTCCCACCGGTGTCCCCCGAGGCGGGCGCGCACGGCGTCCCCTCTCCGGGCGGGCCGCGTGCGGCGCCTCCTGTAGCCGCCCGTCCGCTTCGCCCCTTCACTCCACGAGGACCGACCTTGACCACCTCCCCGCAACCGGCCGACCTGAACTCCGCACTCGCCGGGCGTCCGTCCCCCGCTCCGGCCGAGCGGCCGTCCGCCTCCTCCGCCGGGTCCGCCGAACTCCGCGCGCGCTCGCTGCCGGTCCCGCGCGGGCCGGGAACGACCCTGCCCGCGGACCAGCCGCGTCCCGCCGTCGACGACCTCCTGGACCACCCCGATCCGCACACCGCGGCCCAGGGCGCGGCTGTGGAGAACCTGCTGCGCTGCTGGGTCCGAGAGACCGGTCTGTCCGCTCCCGGCGACGGCGTCCTGCGCGTGCCGCTGCCCGCCAGCGGTGTCGCCCTGCTCGTCCCCGTCCTCCACTGGTCCCCGACGGGCTGGCACCGCTTCGGCCTGCCGCGCCTGGCCGAGGCTCCCGACCAGTCGCGGCCCGTGGACGCCGTCACGGTCGCGGCCCTGCTGGCCCGCGAGACGCCCGCGATCGGCGGGGGCGGCGCGGACGGGAACGGTGCAGCGGACGGGAAGGGCTGCGCGGACGGAGGGGGCTGCGGCGGTGGTGGCGGAGGTGAAGGCGTCGACCTCGTCGCGCGCGTCGCCGACTCCGTCCGCCGTACCGCCGTCTTCATCGGCGAGCGCAGAGGACACCCCGCCGACGGCCCCGACCTGTTCCTGGCCGGCGAACAGGCCCTGGTGCTCGGGCACCCGCTGCACCCGACCCCCAAGAGCCGGGAAGGGCTCACGGACGGCGAGGCGCGCCGGTACTCACCCGAGTCGCGCGGTTCCTTCCCGCTCCACTGGCTGGCTGTCGCTCCCTCCGTGCTCGCCGCGGACTCCGCCTGGACCGAGCGCGGCCGTCCCGTCCCGGCCACCCGGCTGACGGCGCGGCTCGCCGGCGCCGGACTGCCGTCACTGCCCGAGGGATTCGCCGCCCTGCCGGCGCATCCCTGGCAGGTGAGGCGCATGCGGTCAGAACCCGGGGCCGAGGCGCTGTTCGACGCCGGGCTGCTCCGGGACCTGGGCGCGCACGGCCTCCCGTGGCATCCCACCTCGTCCGTGCGCACCGTGCACCGTTCCGGGGCCCCGGCCATGCTGAAACTCTCGTTGGGCCTGCGCATCACCAACTCCCGGCGCGAGAACCTCCGCAAGGAACTCCACCGGGGCGTCGAGGTGCACCGGCTGCTGCGTTCCGGCCTCGCCGAGCGGTGGCACGCGGTCCATCCGGGCTTCGACATCGTCCGCGACCCGGCCTGGCTGGCGGTCGACGACCGGGACGGCCGCCCTCTCACCGGACTGGACGTGATGATCCGCCACAACCCCTTCGCCCCGACGGACGACGTCTGCTGCGTCGCCGGTCTGGTGGCGCCCCGGCCCGGTGCCCGCGAGGCGGCGGCCGCGGACGGCCCGACGCCCCCGACGACACCCGCCCTCGCGGATGCGGGGTCCGCCTGGCGCTCCCGGCTGGCCGCGATCGTCACGCGTCTGGCCGGGCGCACCGGCCGGCCGGTGGGGGCGGTGGCCGCGGAGTGGTTCCTGCGGTACCTGGAGCAGGTCGTGCGGCCCGTGCTGTGGCTCGACGGCGCGGCCGGGATCGCGCTGGAGGCTCACCAGCAGAACACGCTCGTCCTGCTGGACGCGGACGGCTGGCCCAGGGGCGGCCGCTACCGCGACAACCAGGGCTACTACTTCCGTGAGTCCCGCCGCGCGGCCCTCGACGCCCGGCTGCCGGGGATCGGCGAGCGCAGCGACACCTTCGTCTCCGACGAGGTCACCGACGAGCGCTTCTGCTACTACCTGGGGATCAACAACGTGCTGGGGCTCGTCGGCGCCTTCGGCTCCCAGCGCCTCGCCGACGAACGTGTGCTGCTCGCGGCCTTCCGGCGCTTCCTCGCCGATGCCGACCGGACCGGGGCGGGCGCCGACTCCCGTACCGCCGTCGGCCGCGGGCGGACGGGCGGCCGCAGTTCGCTGCCCGCCCGGCTGCTCGACTCACCGGTCCTGCGCTGCAAGGCCAACCTGCTCACCCGGCTGCACGGGCTCGACGAACTCGTCGGACCGGTCGACACCCAGTCCGTGTACGTCGCCATCGCCAACCCGCTGCTTTCCTGAACCGCACTCTCCTGAACCGCACTCTGCTCGAGAGGAGCCCGCCGTGCCTTCTGCCGGGACGGACGCCCCCGCCGGCGTGCCCGCCGCCCCCGCCGTCGGCGACTGGGGGGCCGTCGGCACGCCCGCCGGAGCCTTCCGGCTCGTCCCCGTCCTGATCGAGCGGGACCTCTCGCTCGTCGCCCGCTGGATGAACGATCCGGCCGTCGCCGCGTTCTGGGAGCTGGCCGGGCCGGAGTCCGTGACCGAGCGGCATCTGCGCGGTCGATTCGCCGCCGGCGCAAGCAGCGTCCCGTGCCTGGGCGTGCTGGCGGGACGGCCGATGAGCTACTGGGAGATCTACCGGGCGGACCTCGATCCGCTGGCCCGTCACTACCCGGCCCGGCCCCACGACACCGGCCTCCATCTCCTCATCGGCGACGCGGCCGACCGGGGACGGGGGCTCGGGGGACCGCTGCTCGAAGCCGTCGCCGGTCTCGTCCTCGACAGGACGCCCGCGTGCGACCGCGTCCTCGCCGAACCGGATGCGCGCAACCTGGCGTCCGTCGCGGCCTTCAGGAACGCCGGTTTCCGGTTCTCCGCGGAACTCGATCTGCCCACCAAGCGGGCGGCCCTCATGATCCGAGAGCGTCACCCGCGTGATCTCCTGTGAAGCCGTTCGGGCGCGATCGGCCGGATCCGGCCACCTCTCGTCGGCGAACGGTCACCCTCAGCCACCACCGCTCCCGCCCCTTCCACCCCCATCAGGAAACCCACGGTCGTGATCCCTCCCCTCCCGTCCGCCTCGGCGACCCGTTTGTCAGTGCCGCGCCGTAGGGTGGTCGCGCTATGACGAAGCCCTCACTCCCCGAACTCCTGCATGCCGCCGTCGCCGCCGTCGGCGGCACGGAGCGCCCCGGCCAGGTGACCATGGCCGAAGCCGTCGCCCAGGCGATCGACGACGGCTCCCACCTGCTGGTCCAGGCCGGCACCGGCACCGGCAAGTCCCTCGGCTACCTCGTGCCCGCGCTCGCCCACGGGGAGCGTGTGGTGGTGGCGACGGCCACGCTGGCCCTGCAGCGCCAGCTCGTCGAGCGGGACCTGCCGCGCACGGTCGAGGCGCTGCATCCGCTGCTGCGCCGGCGCCCGGAGTTCGCGATGCTCAAGGGCCGGTCGAACTACCTGTGCCTGCACCGACTGCACGAAGGCGTCCCGCAGGACGAGGAGGAGGGCCTCTTCGACCAGTTCGAGGCCGCGGCCCCCACCAGCAAGCTCGGCCAGGACCTGCTGCGGCTGCGCGACTGGTCCGACGAGACCGAGTCGGGGGACCGCGACGATCTGACGCCGGGCGTGTCCGACCGGGCCTGGGCCCAGGTGTCGGTGTCCTCCCGGGAGTGCCTCGGCGCCACGAAGTGCGCCTACGGCGCCGAGTGCTTCGCCGAGATGGCCCGCGAGCGCGCCAAGCTGGCCGAGGTCGTCGTCACCAACCACGCGCTGCTGGCCATCGACGCCATCGAGGGCGCCCCGGTCCTGCCGCAGCACGAGGTGCTGATCGTCGACGAGGCGCACGAGCTGGTCTCACGGGTCACCGGCGTCGCCACCGGCGAGCTCACCCCGGGCCAGGTCAACCGGGCCGTGCGCCGGGCGGCCAAGCTGGTCAACGAGAAGGCCGCCGACCAGCTGCAGACCGCCGCCGAGGGCTTCGAGCGGCTCATGGAGCTCGCCCTGCCGGGTCGCCTGGAGGAGATCCCCGAGGACCTCGGCTACGCCCTCATGGCGCTGCGCGACGCCGCGCGGACGGTCATCTCCGCCATCGGCGCGACCCGCGACAAGTCCGTCCAGGACGAGGACGCCGTCCGCAAGCAGGCGCTGGCCTCGGTGGAGTCCGTGCACGACGTGGCGGAGCGGATCTGCAACGGCTCCGAGTGGGACGTCGTCTGGTACGAGCGCCACGACCGCTTCGGCGCCTCCCTGCGCGTCGCCCCCATGTCCGTCTCGGGCCTGCTACGGGAGAAGCTCTTCACCGACCGGTCCGTCACCCTGGCCTCGGCGACGCTGAAGCTGGGCGGGGACTTCAACGGGGTGGGCGCGTCGATGGGCCTCGCCCCGGAGGGCACGCAGGGCGAGGACGTCCCGCAGTGGAAGGGCCTCGACGTCGGCTCGCCCTTCGACTACCGCAAGCAGGGCATCATGTACGTCGCCAAACACCTGGCACGCCCCGCGCGGGACGGCGACCGCGCCGACATGCTCGACGAGCTGACCGAACTGATCCGGGCGGCCGGCGGGCGCACCCTCGGCCTCTTCTCCTCCATGCGCGCCGCGCAGCTCGCCGCCGAGGAACTGCGCGTGCGTCTCCCCGAGTTCCCGATCCTCCTCCAGGGCGAGGAGACCCTCGGCGAACTGATCAAGAACTTCTCGGCGGACCCCAGGACGTGCCTGTTCGGCACGCTCTCGCTCTGGCAGGGCGTCGACGTGCCCGGCCCCAGCTGTCAGCTGGTCGTCATGGACAAGATCCCCTTCCCGCGCCCGGACGATCCCTTGATGAGCGCCCGCCAGAAGGCGGTGGAGGACGCCGGAGGCAACGGGTTCATGGCCGTCGCGGCGACCCACGCGGCGCTGCTCATGGCCCAGGGAGCGGGCCGCCTCGTTCGGGCGTCGGGGGACCGGGGCGTGGTCGCCGTCCTGGACCAGCGGCTGGCGACGGCGCGGTACGGGAGCTACCTCAAGGCCTCCCTGCCCGACTTCTGGTACACCACGGACGGCGATCAGGTCCGCAGGTCCCTCGCGGCGATCGACGCCAAGGCGAAGCAGTCGGAGTCCGAGACGCCGACCGAGGCGGAGCAGGCCGAGGCGGAGCAGGCCGAGGCCTAGGAGGTCGCGGGAGGGCCCACTGTGGGGCCTGTGCCGTGCCGGGGGAGGGGGCGGGCCCGTCGGCACAGCGCAGGGCCCCGGAACCGGCGCAGGGATCCCGGGGCCCAGTCAGGGGGCCGGACGGGGGAGCCCCGCCCGGCTGCCGCGCTCAGACGCGGCGGAGTACGGCCACCACCTTGCCGAGGATGGTCGCGTCGTCACCCGGGATCGGCTCGTAGGCGGAGTTGTGCGGCAGCAGCCACACGTGGCCGTCCTCGCGCTTGAAGCGCTTGACGGTGGCCTCCCCGTCGAGCATCGCGGCCACGATGTCGCCGTTCTCGGCGACGGGCTGGCGGCGGACGGTGACCCAGTCGCCGTCACAGATGGCCGCCTCGATCATCGAGTCGCCGACGACCTTGAGGACGAACAGCTCGCCGTCGCCGACCAACTGCCTCGGAAGGGGGAAGACGTCCTCCACCGACTCCTCGGCCAGGATGGGGCCACCGGCGGCGATCCGGCCGACCAGCGGGACGTAGGACGCGGCCGGCTTGCCGGCGGTGTCCGTGGGCTGCACGGAGGCGGCCTGGTCGGAGCCGCGCACCTCGTACGCGCGCGGGCGGTGCGGGTCGCGGCGCAGGAAGCCCTTCCGCTCCAGTGCCATCAGCTGGTGGGCGACCGAGGACGTGCTGGACAGGCCGACCGCCTGACCGATCTCCCGCATGGACGGCGGGTAACCGCGCCGCTGCACCGAGTCCCTGATGACCTCGATCACTCGGCGCTGCCGGTCGGTGAGCCCCGAGCTGTCGGCGCGGATGCCTGGAGGTCGACCGGGCAACGAGCGCTTGTGCGCCTCGGGATTCATGGCTTCGTTCATCGCATGCACCGGCTCGAGTCGGCCCTGGGAGCGGTCCTGGGCAGTGATGGTGGCACTGTCTGCGGTGGTGGTCACGTCGGCCCCTCTCGGTTGTCTCCCTGCTGGACAACGGTAGTTGCTTTCGAAAGGTTGCGCCAAACACACGTTCGAGTGAAAAAGCGTGGATAAACGGACTTGATCATGTGTCTGGGTGTATGGCTAACGCGGTCTCCGACGGGCAAAAGGGCTGATTGTTGTACTCTTCACCGCCGGAGACGATGACCTGGTGAGGCGTTGCCCCAGTGTGCCATCCGGACTCCGGCCGCGTGAGGACCGGTCCCGCTGTTGCGCGAGAGTCCCACCGCTCCTCCGCGCGGCCCTCACGGTATCGCCGTGCGGGCCGCCGCGATGCGGCCGCACGCGCGCGTGCCGGGGTGGATTTCGCGTGCTCGGTGTGACGGCCGGATCGCGTGCGGTGAACGCGGCGGGCGCGACACGCGATCCGGCCTGGATGTATGCGCCAAGCCCCACATCTAGTGGTTGGATTGGCGCAGCGGCCCAGAAGTTGTGGTCCCCGGTGTCTCCCGATGCTGATGGATCCCCTATGCTTGGGGCTGCTTCGAGGGGTCCGTGAGGCCCGCGAGGCCATTGAGTCTGCTGTGAGGAGGGTTGGAGTTCATGCACTGCCCCTTCTGCAGGCACCCCGACAGCCGTGTGGTCGACAGCCGCACGACGGACGACGGCACGTCGATCCGCAGGCGCCGTCAGTGTCCCGACTGCTCCCGTCGTTTCACGACCGTGGAGACGTGCTCGCTGATGGTGGTGAAGCGGTCCGGGGTCACCGAGCCGTTCAGCCGCACCAAGGTCATCAACGGCGTGCGCAAGGCGTGTCAGGGGCGGCCCGTCACCGAGGACGCCCTCGCCCAGCTCGGCCAGCGGGTCGAGGAGGCGGTGCGGGCCACCGGAAGCGCCGAGCTGACCACGCACGACGTGGGGCTGGCCATACTCGGCCCGCTGCAGCAGCTCGACCTCGTCGCCTATCTGCGATTCGCCTCCGTGTATCGGGCGTTCGACTCGCTCGAGGACTTCGAGGCGGCCATCACGGAACTCAGGGACCAGACGGGACCCCCCGCCGCGGACGGCGACGACCGCGCGGACGATCCAGGGGATGTCGTGGGGAGCCGGAAGGACGACGGCGGGCGCGGCGGGACCGTTCAGGTCCCCGAGCCCGCCCGGGCCGCCGACTGACCGACGGCCCGCCTCCGGACCCGAATCGGAGCGGCCGGGCGACGGCGGACAAGACCTCTGTGGGCGGTAGCGCGTGGGTGCCCACAGTTCACTACAGAACAACGTGTCACGGAACAACGTGGCATTTCAGGGCGTTTTCGCCCGTAGAGGGAGGCGGCATGACAGAGACGGCGAGCGGTCCGGCACGAGGGTCCCGCACCAAGGCGGCCAAGACCACCAAGGGCCTGCGCATCGAGCGCATCCACACCACCCCGGGCGTGCACCCGTACGACGAGGTGGCGTGGGAGCGCCGAGACGTCGTCATGACCAACTGGCGCGACGGCTCGGTCAACTTCGAGCAGCGTGGCGTCGAGTTCCCCGACTTCTGGTCGGTGAACGCGGTCAACATCGTCACCAGCAAGTACTTCCGCGGTGCCGTGGGCACCCCCCAGCGCGAGACCGGCCTCCGGCAGCTGATCGACCGCATCGTGAAGACGTACCGCAAGGCCGGCGAGGACAACAGGTACTTCGCCTCGCCCGCGGACGCCGAGATCTTCGAGCACGAGCTGGCGTACGCCCTCCTGCACCAGATCTTCAGCTTCAACAGCCCGGTCTGGTTCAACGTCGGGACGCCGCAGCCCCAGCAGGTCTCCGCCTGCTTCATCCTGTCCGTCGACGACTCCATGGAGTCGATCCTCGACTGGTACAAGGAAGAGGGCATGATCTTCAAGGGCGGCTCCGGCGCCGGCCTGAACCTCTCCCGCATCCGCTCCTCCAAGGAGCTCCTCTCCTCCGGCGGCAACGCCTCCGGCCCGGTGTCCTTCATGCGCGGCGCCGACGCCTCCGCCGGCACCATCAAGTCGGGCGGCGCCACCCGACGCGCCGCCAAGATGGTGGTCCTCGACGTCGATCACCCCGACATCGAGGACTTCATCTCCACCAAGGTGAAGGAAGAGGAGAAGATCCGCGCCCTGCGTGACGCGGGCTTCGACATGGACCTGGGCGGGGACGACATCACGTCCGTCCAGTACCAGAACGCCAACAACAGCGTCCGCGTGAACGACGAGTTCATGACCGCCGTCGAGAACGGGGCCGAGTTCGGCCTGCGCGCCCGCATGACCGGCGAGATCATCGAGAAGGTCGACGCCAAGGCGCTGTTCCGCAAGCTCGCGGAGGCCGCGTGGGCCTGCGCCGACCCCGGCATCCAGTACGACGGTGTGATCAACAACTGGCACACCTGCCCCGAGTCCGGCCGGATCACCGCGTCGAACCCGTGCAGCGAGTACATGCACCTGGACAACACGTCCTGCAACCTCGCCTCGCTGAACCTGATGAAGTTCCTCAAGGACGACGGCAAGGGCACCCAGTCCTTCGAGGCGGACCGTTTCCAGAAGGTCGTCGAGCTCGTCATCACCGCGATGGACATCTCCATCTGCTTCGCGGACTTCCCGACCCAGAAGATCGGCGAGAACACGCGCGCGTTCCGCCAGCTCGGCATCGGCTACGCCAACCTCGGCGCCCTGCTGATGGCCACCGGCCACGCGTACGACTCCGACGGCGGCCGCTCCCTGGCCGGCGCCATCACCTCCCTGATGACAGGCACGGCATACCGCCGCTCCGCCGAGCTGGCCTCCGTCGTCGGCCCGTACGACGGCTACGCCCGCAACGCCGACGCCCACAACCGCGTCATGAAGCAGCACTCCGACGCCAACGGGACGGCCGTCCGCATGGACGACCTGGACTCCCCGGTCTGGGCCGCCGCCACCGAGGCCTGGCAGGACGTGCTGCGCCTCGGTGAGAAGAACGGTTTCCGTAACGCCCAGGCGTCCGTGCTCGCCCCGACCGGCACCATCGGTCTGGCGATGTCCTGCGACACCACCGGCGTCGAGCCCGACCTCGCCCTGGTCAAGTTCAAGAAGCTGGTCGGCGGCGGCTCGATGCAGATCGTCAACGGCACCGTCCCGCAGGCCCTGCGCCGCCTGGGCTACCAGGAGGAGCAGATCGAGGCGATCGTCGCCCACATCGCCGAGAACGGCAACGTGATCGACGCTCCCGGTCTCGCGCACGAGCACTACGAGGTGTTCGACTGCGCCATGGGCGAGCGGGCCATCTCCCCGATGGGCCACGTCCGCATGATGGCCGCGATCCAGCCCTGGATCTCCGGCGCCATCTCCAAGACGGTCAACATGCCGGAGACGGCGACCGTCGAGGAGGTCGAGGAGATCTACTTCGAGGCCTGGAAGCTCGGCGTCAAGGCGCTCGCGATCTACCGCGACAACTGCAAGGTCGGCCAGCCCCTCTCCGCGAAGACCAAGGAGAAGGAGAAGGCCGAGGTCACCGAGAAGGCCGAGGACACGATCCGTGCCGCGGTCGAGAAGGTCATCGAGTACCGCCCGGTCCGCAAGCGTCTGCCCAAGGGCCGTCCCGGCATCACGACCTCGTTCACGGTCGGCGGCGCCGAGGGCTACATGACCGCCAACTCCTACCCGGACGACGGTCTCGGCGAGGTCTTCCTGAAGATGTCCAAGCAGGGTTCGACCCTCGCCGGCATGATGGACGCCTTCTCCATCGCGGTCTCCGTCGGCCTCCAGTACGGCGTGCCGCTGGAGACGTACGTCTCCAAGTTCACCAACATGCGCTTCGAGCCGGCCGGCATGACCGACGACCCGGACGTGCGGATGGCGCAGTCGATCGTCGACTACATCTTCCGCCGCCTGGCGCTGGACTTCCTGCCCTTCGAGACGCGCTCGGCCCTCGGCATCCACTCCGCCGAGGAGCGCCAGCGTCACCTGGAGACCGGCTCCTACGAGCCGAACCTCGAGGAGGAGGACGTGGACGTGGAGGGCCTCGCGCAGTCCGCGCCGCGCCCGACGGACCTGAAGGCCGTCGCCACCCCGAAGGCCGGCGTCGAGGCGGCCATGCCCGCCCCGAAGCAGGCCCACACCAG
This sequence comes from Streptomyces sp. NPDC058291, assembly GCF_042880855.1. NCBI lineage: Bacteria > Bacillati > Actinomycetota > Actinomycetes > Kitasatosporales > Streptomycetaceae > Streptomyces > Streptomyces sp. NPDC058291. The sequence continues at coordinate 76,148 of NZ_JBHVYK010000022.1, read as the reverse complement.
TGCCGAGCTGGTGGAGATGCAGCTGGGCATCCAGGCCGACGCCCCGCTGTGCTTCTCCTGCGGGACGAAGATGCAGCGGGCCGGCTCCTGCTACATCTGCGAGGGCTGCGGCTCGACCAGCGGTTGCAGCTGACACCGGTCGTACGGCCCGGATCCGAGTGATCCGGTGAGGGCGGTGGAGCCGGTCTTCGGCTCCACCGCCCTCGGCGTTCACGCCCTGGCGCGCCCTACGTGCTCAGGACCGGTGTACCTGGCCCATGACCCTGGTGAACTCCACCGGGTCGTCCTCGAAGCCCCGGACACCCGGGTGGAACGACCAGCCGTCGGACGACTCGCGCACGAACTCCGCGACCGTCGCGGCGGTCGCGCCGAGGACGTCGCCGAAGTCGCCCTCGCCGAGGACGGTGTAGCCCTCCCTTATGCGCCAGCCGGGGTTGAGCACGCCGACGAAGGTCCGGTGCTGGGGGTTCTGCTGGATGACGACTCCGAGGACCACGCGCGCGTACCGCGCGTCCAGACGGTCGAGCTCCAGCGTCATGACCTCGTCCCAGCCGAAGCCCTTGCCGTCCTTGCTGTCCCGGTTGAGATAGATCGTGCCGTCGGGCGAGCGGCTGTCGAAGTGCACCACATAGGCCGGAGCGCCGTGCGGATCGCTCGCCAGGTAGGTCGCGGCCACGATGTCCAGGTCGGTGGGCGCCTGCCCCGACGGACTCGGGTCCCACTTCAGCGCCATCTCGATCTTGCGGAGTCCCTTGTTGAGGCCGCTCACCGGACTTCCCCTCCCCGTATTCGCGTGTGCTGTTCCCCCGAACGGCCCGACCGTCAGGGCCGGTTGCCCATCCTGCCACGCGCGCGTGCGCCGTCGCAGCGGAGCACTGTGCACGAGAGTGACCAACGCCACGCCCGCTGGCCTTACGATGGCGCGGTGCTGGTCAAGTGGATTCGCTGCACCGTGGTGGACCGCCGCGGTTTCGAACGGGGACAGCGGAAGTGGGCGGGGCTTCTGGGGGAGCCGGGATTTCGGGGACAGGGCGGGGGCTGGAGCAGGGCACGGCCCTCCGTCGCGCATGTCTTCACGTTCTGGGAGAGCCGCGCCTTCTACGACTCCTTCATGGCCCGCTCCCACGACCGGCTCGCGACGGCCCAGTCGGGCACCTTCAAGGACGCCCAGATACGCCTGTTCGACTATCGCTTCGACGTGAAGACGGGCTTCGAGCCCCGCTTCACCGACTCCGACCTGCTGCGGGTCGCGCTGTGCCGGGTCCACGAGGAACGCGCCGAGCACTTCACGCTGATGCAGGAGAAGGTGTGGAACCCCGCGATGGCCGGCTCTCCCGGCATGATCCGCGGACTGTTCGCCGAGGCGCCGGGACCCGAGTTCCTGGTCCTGTCGATGTGGCGCCAGCAGGCCGAGCACGGGAAGTACCGGACCGAACGCGTGGAACGGCTCGCCCTGCGCGCGCAGACCGAGACGGACGTCTCCTCCCTCATCGGCGACATCGTCGAGCTCGAATCGGCCTGGACGGTATGACGGCGCGGCCGTCCGACGTGCGCGTTCCGGGCGCTTCCCGGACAGTATGTGTGTGACCTACGCCGTATGCAGGCCGTACGAGTGCTCGATCGGCCGTCAACCGATTTAGGGTTTTGGCATGGCACGACCACGGCGCATCGTCCTTGTCCGGCACGGGGAGTCAACGGGCAATGTTGATGACACCGTCTACGAGCGGGAACCCGACCACGCACTGGCTCTGACCGACCGGGGCCGCGGGCAGGCCGAGGAGACGGGAAAGCACCTGCGCGAGGTCTTCGGCCGCGAGCGGGTCAGCGTGTACGTCTCGCCCTACCGGCGCACGCACGAGACCCTGCAGGCCTTCCACCTCGATCCCGAACTGATACGGGTGCGCGAGGAGCCCCGGCTGCGCGAGCAGGACTGGGGAAACTGGCAGGACCGCGACGACGTCCAGTTGCAGAAGACCTACCGTGACGCCTACGGGCACTTCTTCTACCGTTTCGCGCAGGGGGAGAGCGGGGCCGACGTCTACGACCGGGTCGGCGGCTTCCTGGAGAGCCTGTTCCGCAGCTTCGAGGCCCCCGACCACCCGCCGAACGTGCTGCTCGTGACCCATGGGTTGGCGATGCGCCTGTTCTGCATGCGCTGGTTCCACTGGACGGTCGCCGAGTTCGAGTCCCTCGCGAATCCGGGGAACGCGGAGATGCGGATGCTCGTTCTCCAGGACGACGACAGGTACGCCCTCGACCGTCCCTTCGACCGCTGGCGCGAACCGGCGCCCTATGGGATCACCGGGGATAGAGTGGGTGAAAGATGACCACTGACTCCTCTCCCGTCGGGCGCCTGGAGCGCGCCCTCGCCAGCCTCCGTGGCCTGGCCGTGGGCGACGCCCTGGGCTCCCAGTTCTTCGTGCTGGTGAACTATCCGCTGTTGCAGCGCCGCGAGTTGCCGCCCGGGCCCTGGCAGTGGACCGACGACACCGAGATGGCCTGCTCGGTGGTGGCGGTCCTGGCCGCACACCACCGCGTCGACCAGGACGCTCTGGCCCGCTCGTTCGCCGAGCACCATGACTTCGACCGCGGTTACGGCCCCGCCGTCAACCGGCTGCTCAGGCTGGTCAGGGAGGGCGCCGACTGGCGGGAGCTGTCGTCCGCCCTGTTCAACGGGCAGGGATCCTGGGGCAACGGCGCGGCCATGCGGATCGCGCCCCTGGGCGCCTGGTACGCGGACGACCCCGAGCAGGCGACCCACCAGGCGGAGATCTCCGCCTACCCCACGCATCAGCACCGCGAGGCCGTGGTCGGGGCCATGGCCGTCGCCGCGGCCGCCGCGCTGGCGGGAGCCCCGAGCGGGCCGCCCGGAGCGGAGGCGCTGCTGGACGGTGTCATCGCCCTGGTTCCCAGGAGCGCCGTGCGCGCGGGCCTGGGCCGTGCCCGGGACATGCTCGACTACGCCGACGCGACCACCGTCGCGGCCGTGCTGGGCTCCGGCAGACGGACGTCGGCCCACGACACCGTGCCCTTCGCGCTGTGGTCGGCCGCTCGCGCCCTCGGCGACTACGAGACGGCGTTCTGGACGACCGCACAGGTCGGCGGCGACGTGGACACCACCTGCGCCATCGTGGGCGGGGTGCTCGCCGCCGGCAAGGCCGGGACGCCGCCCGCGGCGTGGAGCCGGCAGGTGGAGGAATTGCCGAGGTGGCTGTCCTCGTCCGTGTGAGGACAGGGCGTAGGACGGAACGGGACGGTCGGCTTGTGGCGTCGGCGCCACTGCTTCGCGCGTGCCCGCCTTTCCCACCCTTGCCCGCTGGGCGGGGCGGCTGTCGGGGCCGCGCTCCGCGACCGCTCTTCTCGAACTCTCCGTGTTCGACGGGAACGCTGTGTGACGGTCCGGCGTTGTTCTGGCAACTGGCGGGCGACGTCTGCATGCGGGAGTCGGGAGAGCGAGGGACGTAGGGGGTGGGCTGTGCGGATCCCGGTGTTCATACTGGTCGCGATCACCCCGAGGTGTGGGGGAGGCCTGCGGGGCCGACCGAGGAGCGGGGGACGCGCCTCCACCGTGCGCGGTGGCGACACTCCGGGGCCGGCCCGCGAAGCCGTGCTGTCAGCCCGCCACAGGGGCAGCCGTGCCGGCCAGCGCCTCCAGGTCGCTCTTGCGGACACGGATGACGAACCAGGCGGTCAGGAGAGCGAGGAGGGCCATCCCGGCAGCGGGGACGAAAGCCGACGAGATCCCGTGCGCGAGCACGTCGTGGCCCCAGGGCGCGGGCAGTTGACGCGTCCGGGCGAACTCGGCCTTCTGTCCCGCCGAGCCTTCGGCGAGGAACTTCGGCAGCTGCTTCTGCGCCTCGTCCTTGGCCGCCGAGCCGAACACGGTCGTCAGGATGGAGAGGCCGAGCGAACCTCCCACCTGTTGCATGGCGTTGAGCAGCCCGGAGGCGGCTCCGGCCTCATGCGGGGCGACGCCCGCGACCGCGGTGACCGTCGCCGTCACGAAGTTCAGCCCCATGCCGAAGCCGAAGATCAGCATCGGCCCCAGCACTCCGCCGACGTAGGTGCTGTCCGGGGTGATGAAGGCCTGCCAGGTGAGGCCGATCACCACCAGCGTGGTCCCGGCGAGCATGAACGGCTTGGGCCCGAGGACCGGCAGGAAGCGCTGCGACAGGCCCGCGCCGGTGGCGATGGCGAACGTGACCGGGAGGAAGGCGAGCCCGGCCTTGATGGGCGTGTAGCCCAGCACGTTCTGCACGAAGAGCACGATGTAGAAGAACATGCCGAACATGGCCGCGGCCAGGCTCAACATGATCACGTACGTGCCGGAGCGGTTGCGGTCGGTGAACATCCTGAGCGGGGTGATGGGCTCCTTGGCGCGTCTCTCCGTGAACACGAAGGCGACCAGCAGGATCAGCGCTGCTCCGAAGGCGCCGAGCGTCAGACGGTCCCGCCAGCCCTCCTCCGCCGCCCGGATGAACGCGTACACCAGGGAGGCCATGCCGGTCGTGGAGGTCAGCGCGCCCGCGATGTCGAAGCGCCCGGGGTGGCGTTCGGACTCGGTGATGAACATCGGCGCGAGCGTCGCGATGAGGATGCCGATGGGCACGTTGACGAAGAGCACCCAACGCCAGTCGAGCCACTCGGTGAGCATGCCGCCGGCGAGCAGTCCGATGGCGCCGCCGCCCGCGGACACCGCGGCGAAGACGCCGAAGGCCCGGTTGCGCTCGGGGCCTTCGGGGAACGTCGTGGTGATGAGGGCCAGCGAGGTGGGCGAGGCGATGGCCCCTCCCATGCCCTGCAGGGCCCGCGCGGCCAGCAACTGCCAGGGCTCCTGGGCCAGTCCGCCGAGCAGCGAGGCGAAGGTGAAGAGGAGGATCCCGGCCATGAAGACCCGGCGTCGGCCGAGGATGTCGCCGGCACGGGCGCCGAGCAGGAGCAGGCCGCCGAAGGTGAGCGTGTAGGCGCTGACCACCCAGGTGAGGTCGGTGGTGCTGAACTCGAGGGCGCCTTGGATGTGCGGGAGCGCGATGTTCACAATCGTCGCGTCGAGTACCACCATGAGCTGGCAGGCGGCGATGACGGCGAGCGCTATGCCCGGATGCCCCGCACGCCGGGCGGCGCCCGGTTTCCGGTCTTGTGTCAACTGAGAGGCTGTCACTGTGAGTCCCCCACAAAGACTTTAGTGAACGATGGCGTTCACTGGCCCGTCAAAGGTAGTGAGTTCCTCGTAGTGAACGCAAGCGTTCACTTATGGCGTCGTCGCCCGGCGAGTCCCCCGCCGGCGCCGACCAGAGATTCTCCCCGCCCCCGTTCTTTCCGCTCGCTGGAGACACTCAGATGGTTACTTCGCGCTGGACGGCCGCCCCCGCTCCGGTGGCCTCCCCCCGCCGGCGCGGCGCCGTGCTCGAACGTGCGATTCTCGACGCAGCGCTGGAGCAGTTGGGCACCGTCGGCTGGAACGGCCTCACCATGGAAGGCGTCGCGGCCGGCGCCCAGACCGGCAAGGCCGCCGTCTACCGCCGCTGGCCGTCCAAGGAGGACCTCGTCGCCGAGGCCCTGCGGGCGGGGCTGCCGCGGCTGGACGGGGCGCCCGATCTGGGAAGCGTGCGTGAGGATCTGCTGGCGCTCTGCCGTGACGCCCGCGACGCGATGTTCTCCCGTCCGGGTCTGGCGTTGCGCTCGGTGATTCACGAATGCGATCCGTCCCAGGCCGAGCGCTTCCAGGTCCTGATCTTCGAGAGCGTGGTCGAGCCGACGATCAGACTGCTCCATGACGTCATCAGCAAGGGAATAGAGCGAGGTGAGGTACGAGCCGACGCGGCGAACAGTTACGTCTTCGACGCCATGCCGGCGATGATGATGTACCGGTCGAAAATATGCGGCTGCGAATGGAGTGATCGAGAGCTCGAGGAGATGGTCGACGGGCTCATGCTGCCCCTGCTCCGGCCGCACACGCCTTGAGCGCGGTGTCGACGCCGATGAGGCCGGCCCGCGAGGGGCCCCGGCCGACCGGGGTGTCGCGACGGGATCGAGGCGGCGTAATCTAAGGGCGCCATGCCGTACGAACCACCCACTCACACCGTCGAGCGCTCCCTGCGCGCCACGACCGGGGCCAAGGTCATCGCCGGCGTCGACGAGGTGGGCCGGGGTGCGTGGGCCGGTCCCGTCACCGTCTGCGCGGCGGTCACCGGCCTGCGCCGGCCTCCCCTGGGTCTCACCGACTCAAAGCTCCTCACCATCAAGCGTCGCAACGAGCTGTCCGAGGAACTGCTGAAGTGGGTGACGTCGTACGCCCTGGGGCACGCGTCGCCCGAGGAGATCGACCATCTCGGGATGACCGCCGCCCTGAGGCTCGCCGCAGGGCGCGCCCTGGAGGCCCTCCCGGTCCGCCCGGACGCGGTGATCCTCGACGGGAAGCACGACTATCTCGGGTCCCCGTGGCGGGTCCGCACGGTGATCAAAGGCGACCAGTCGTGCGTGGCCGTCGCGGCGGCCTCGGTGATCGCCAAGGTCCGGCGCGACAAAATGATGGCCGAACTGGGTGCCGACCATGCAGACTTCGGCTTTGCGGACAACGCCGGGTACCCGTCGCCCGTGCACAAGGCCGCACTGGAGGAGCGGGGACCCACCCCGCACCACCGGTTGTCGTGGGCGTATCTTGATGCGCTGCCCCAGTGGCGGCACCTCAAGAAGGCCCGCAGCTGGGCGAACGGAAGCGTTCCGGAGGTCGAAGGTCAACTCGGCTTCGACTTCTGACCTTTCCGGTCGCACTGATGTGCCACCCGCTGGCGCGTGCCGCACCACCCTTTGATAGACAACAGCTCATGCCTCTCATTCCCGAGGAGCCTCAGATTCACGAGAGTGCCCAGGGTCCCCGCGCCACTCCGGCCAGCGGCCGCATCGCGCCGACCCCTCGACCTGTACCCGGACCCCGTCCCGCGGCTCCGTCGCGTCCCGGTCGTCCCGGACCGCTCCGGCCCACGCCGCCGGCGCAACGCGCGCCGCGCGACACGGCCGCCAGGCCCGGGCCTGCGGTCCCGGCCGCTCCCGCCGCCGCGCCCGCTTCGGCGACTGCCCAGGTCCAGCTGATCCCGGCCTCGGCCGAGGGCGCGCTGGACGCCGCAGAGGAGGCCCTTGACCTCCTCCTGGAATCCGGTCGCGCCCCGGGGGACGTGCTGGTGATCACCACCGGCGAACAGCACCCCTGGGCCGCTCACGAGCTGTCCTTCGGCGAGGCGCCCTACTGGGCGCAGCACGACGCCGGGGACGACGTCTTCTACGCCGATGCCGCCGCGGCGGCCCGAGCCGGCGTGCGTCCGGTCGTCGTCGTCGCCGTCAACGGCGGAACAGACGCCGTGGTCGCCACCGCTCTGCCACTGGCCCTCGCACGCGCTTCGGCCCTGCTGATCGTCTGCGGCGACCCGCAGCAGATCAACGGGGTGCTGGGCGCGGGCGTCTGAGATCGTTCCGGTAGACCGGTAGACCGGTAGACCGGGATCCGCGCCCGGAGCTCAGGGAGGCGTCGCTGCTGCGGCGCCTCTTCCGTGCGTCCTGAGCCGCTTCACCGTGTCGGGCTCCCCGGCGTGGGTCTCGGAGGGGTGGTGCGCGTCACCGCGGGCCCTGTGTGTCAGGCGGTCGGCGTACGCGCGTCGTGCCGAGGACAGTACTCGGGCCGCCGCCACGACGGGCAGCGGTCGGCCCTGCAGACGGGGGATGGGCCGCCGGACGTCCAGGGCGGGTTCGCCGTCAGCGTGCGGCCGCGCGACGCATCACCTCGGAGGCGGCGCCGCCGGTCCGGGGCTGCGGCGGCGGGGCCTCGGACAGGGCGAACGGCTCCGGCGTCGAATCCGCGTTGGGCCGTCGGCCCCCGCGTCCCTCGCCGAGGACCTGCCAACCGTCCCGGGTCAGAGTGATGTACGCCCCGCAGCGCAGGCCGTGCAACGTGCAGGCGTCCCGCAGGCCCCACATCCACGCCCCGTCCTCCTCCGTCCACCGCGCGTCGCCGTCACGGCAGTAGAGCAGCACGGCGGTACGGACGGGGGTGCGCAGCCGCAGATCATGGGGTATGACCCGGCGTAGCTGGGCGAGCAGGGCGTTGCGGAACACCCAGCCGTCACTCGAAGCCTGCCGCCGGGTGAACGAGGCGCTGGCCCGCACCCGTTCCTCCGGATCGAGGACGGCCACGATCGCCGTCGTCGGCCGCGGCCGGTGCCGTGAGTGCAGTCCGCTGACGACTTCCCGAGGGTTGCGCAGCAGCGGTATGCCGGCCGCGGCCCATTCGGCAGGCTCGAGCAAGCGGTTGGCGGAGGTGGCGGCCGTGGACGTCGACAACGATGCCGCCGAGGACGGAGCGAATCCGAAGGTCACGATCCTCCCTTCGGCTACGGCCGCACACTGCGGGCAGGTCGGATTCGGGGGAGCGCACGCCGCAGCAGAGCCCAACCGGACTACGGGCCGAGCCGTGCGGGGAGCGGACTTCAATTCTTCCTGCCGAACTTGGATGCGGCAACGAGCAATTGGGGCCACCGACCGTTATATGGCGGTGAGTGGCTTATATCCCTACCCAGTGATTCACCGAAGGATGCGCGAGCCGACGGTTCAAGCCTTGTAGACGCTTCGGGACGAGGGATTCGCCTCTGGGCCGCCGCGGTCGCCGAGAGCCGAGGAGGCGTCCTGCCCAGGGCCGCTCGGGACCGCTTGGGACCGCTTGGGGCCGCTTCGGCGTCCCGCTGCCGTCGACCGGCCCGTGGGGTTCGGCCGGGCCATCCGGGAGAGCCTCCCCGGATGTTCCCACGGTGGGCCCCGCACGGTTCAGCCCTGCACGGCCAGCACCAACGGCAACACCCCCTGCGCGCCCGCCCGTCGGAGCATCCGGGCCGCCACCGCCAGCGTCCAGCCCGTCTCGGTGTAGTCGTCGACGAGCAGGACCGGGCCCGGAGCCCCGGCGAGCGCGGCTGCCAGCGCGGGCGGCACCTGCAGCATGCCGTCGAGCGCCTTGAGGCGTTGGGCGCTGTTGCTGCGGGAGATCGGCGCGGCGTCGGCGGCGTACTCCACAGCACCCAGCAGGGGCAGCCGGCCGACGTCCGCGATCCGCGCGCCCAGCGAGTGGACCAGCTGCGGCCGGGTGCGGGAGGCGACGGTGACCACACCGATCGGGCGCGGTGAGGCGTCCGCCCCGCCCGAAGCCCAACCGCCGGGCCCCTTCGCCCAGTCCGCCAGCACGTCCACCACGGCCCTCGCCACATCGTCCGGCACCTGAGCGTCCGGCGCCTGGGGGGTCAGCATCGGACGCAGCCTGTTGCCCCACCCGATGTCCGAGAGACGCCCCAGGGCCCGCCCGGTAGCCGCCTGCTCGTTCGCCGGGATGCGCCCCTTGAGGTCCATGCCGATCACCGCCAGCCCCGTCGGCCACATCCGGCGCGGCTCCACCTCGACGCCCGCACGGCCCAGGTCCACCCGTGCGGCGTCCAGCGCGGCCGATGAGGTGTCGGCGGCGTAGCGGGCCCCGGCGCAGTTGTCGCACCGCCCGCACGGTTTGGCGCCGTCGTCGTCGAGCTGGCGCTGGAGGAACTCCATCCGGCACTCCGTGGTCGACGCGTACTGCCGCATCGCCTCCTGCTCGGCCTTGCGCTGACGCGCGACCCACGCGTACCGCTCGGTGTCGTACCCCCACGGCTGTCCTGTCGACAGCCAGCCGCCCTTGACCCGTTTGACCGCCCCGTCCACGTCGAGAACCTTCAGCATGGTCTCCAGACGGGAGCGGCGCAGTTCCACCAGTGGTTCCAGGGCGGGCAACGACACGGGCCGCTCCGAGTGCGCGAGGACGTCCAGCGTGCGGCGCACCAGGTCTTCGGACGGGAAGGCGAGCGAGGCGAAGTACTCCCAGATCGCTTCGTCCTCCTTTCCCGGCAGCAGCAGCACCTCGGCGTGCTCGACTCCACGCCCGGCGCGGCCCACCTGCTGGTAGTACGCGATGGGGGAGGCCGGTGAGCCGAGGTGCACGACGAATCCCAGGTCGGGCTTGTCGAAGCCCATGCCGAGAGCGGAGGTCGCGACCAGCGCCTTCACCTTGTTGGCCAGCAGGTCCTCCTCGGCCTGCTGGCGGTCGGCGTTCTCGGTGCGGCCCGTGTACGAGGCGACGACATGACCGCGCTGCCGCAGGAAGGCGGTGACCTCCTCCGCAGCGGCCACCGTGAGCGTGTAGACGATTCCGGAGCCGGGCAGTTCGTCGAGATGGTCGGCGAGCCAGGCCATGCGGTGCGCGGCGTCGGGCAGCCGCAGGACGTTCAGACTGAGGCTCTCGCGATCCAGCGGGCCACGCAGCACCAGGGCGTCCGAGGCGCCCCCGGTGCCGAGCTGTTCGGCGACGTCGGCCGTCACGCGCGCGTTGGCGGTGGCGGTCGTCGCGAGCACCGGCACGCCCGGCGGGAGGTCGGTGAGCATGGTCCGCAGCCGACGGTAGTCCGGCCGGAAGTCGTGGCCCCAGTCGGAGATGCAGTGGGCCTCGTCGACCACGAGCAGCCCGGTCGCGGCGGACAGCTCGGGCAGCACCTGGTCACGGAAGTCCGGGTTGTTGAGCCGCTCGGGACTGACCAGCAGGACGTCGACCTCGCCCGCGGCGATCTCACTCTGCACGGTCTCCCACTCCTCCGTGTTCGAGGAGTTGATGGTCCGCGCACGGATACCGGCCCGGGCCGCGGCCTCGACCTGGTTGCGCATCAGGGCGAGCAGCGGGGAGACGATCACGGTGGGGCCGGAGCCACGGGCACGGAGCAGGGAGGTCGCCACGAAGTAGACCGCGGACTTCCCCCATCCCGTCCGCTGGACCACCAGGGCCCGGCGCCGCTCGGCGACCAGCGCCTCGATCGCCCGCCACTGGTCCTCGCGCAGCTTGGCCACGCCCGAGACGTCGCCGACGAGGCGGGCGAGGACGGCGTCGGCGTCGGCCCGGAGATCCGTGTTGCTCGTGTGCTCCATGCCTCCATACAACAGGACGGCGCTGACAATCCGGTCACGGCCGGTGCGGGAGCAGGGGCCTCGGCGGGGTCGAGGCTTGGGGAAACGGGTTGTCTGGCATGTCCGTGATCGGAGTTATCCACAGGTCGAGCGGGATTTCGGCATCCGCGAGATCGTCTCCGCATGACGAATCACAGCGAATCCACTGGATCCTCCGAAAACGGCGACATCGTCCGGCACGAAGCACGGCACGAAGCACGGCACGAAGCACGGGAGGAGCAGCGCGAAGGAGTCGGAGCGCTCGAAGGGGCAAGCGGACCGGAGGAAGTGGGATCCCCTGACGGAGAAGAGCTCGCGGCGGAAGGAGGGGACGGAGGCGAGGGAGGTGACCGGCGGAACCGATCTGACGGGGGCGGCCGACGGAAACGATCTGGCGGGAGCCCGTCGCCCGGCGGGCAACCGGTTCAGTCCGCCCGGTCGCCCCGGTCGCCCCGGTCGCCCCAGTCCGCCCAGTCGGTTCAGCCCCTTCGGCCGACGCACGAAGGGCCGCCGGAATATGGGGCGCGGACGGCGCTGGAAGGCCTGTCGGGAACCGGCGGTCACACGACGTACGTGAGTCACACGATGTACGACGGGGAGATCGACCACGGTGTTGACCGGTCCGCGCACCAGGTCACTCTGCGTTCCCCGGACGAACTGGCCGACGCGCTGCCCTACCTGCTCGGGTACCGGCCGGAGGACAGCATCGTCCTGGTGGCTCTGCACGACCGCGGCGGACGAGGCCGATTCGGCGGCCGGGCCCGGCTCGGCATTCCCGCGAACCCCGACGACTGGGGTGCCGTCGCGCAGCAGTTGGCGCAGGGCCTGGTCAAGGGCAGCGAACGCCGAGGCAGCCGCCCCGCTCAGATGGTGGCCTACCTCTGTCAGGAGCCGGAGAGGGGGGAGACGGGCCGCCAGGTCATGGAGCGCCTGGAGCCGCTGGCCCGCCGGCTGCGTCGCGAATGCGGCCGCCTCGACATCCCGGTGATCGAGGCCCTCTGCATCGCGGACGGTCGCTTCTGGTCGTACTGCTGCGCGGGCGAGGGGTGCTGCCCGGTCGAGGGCGTCCCGATGGGTTTGCCCGGGACCTCCGTGCTCGCCGCGGCCGCGACCTACGCGGGGATCCAGGTCCGAGGCACCTTGCGTGAGCTGCGCGCCCGGCTGCAACCCCTGGAGACGAGTGCGGCACTGGAGCAGGAGGTCGCCCTGGACACCGCCGCAATGGCGCTCGTCCCGAGGATCCTCGACGAGGCGAGCCGTGCGGCGGTGGCCGCCGAGACCCTCGGACTGGCCGGACGGGTCATGCGACGCCTCGCCGAAGCACCCGTCGTGCCGGGCGCTCTTCTCGCGGATCACCAAGACGACGAACTGCTCGCGTCCGACGAGGCCGCGGCTCTGATCCTCGGACTCCAAGATCGCGTGACGCGTGACCGGGCAGCCGAGTGGATGGAGGGCGACGAGGCCGCTCCCGCGCTGCGTCTGTGGCGAGGACTGGCGCGGCGCTGCGTCGGACCCTACGGCGAACACGCGGCGGCGCCGCTCACTCTCGCCGGCTGGGTCGCGTGGTCGAGCGGCGATGAACTGGAGGCGAGGGAGGCGTTCGCCATGGCCCTGGGCGCGGACCCGGGATATCTGTTCGCCCGACTGCTGCACCAGGCCTGTAACGAAGGCCTCGACCCCGAATCGGTGCGGCGTTGCCTGCGCGCCGAACGCGAAGGAAGCGGACGTCGCGCAGGAGCGGGGAGGTCGCGCGGGGGCGCGCCGGCCGCGGCAGGGCTGTGGACTCCGGACACCCCGGCCGTCGGCGAAACGGGCGCCACCGAGCGGACCGGCGGGATGGGGGAAACCGGTGAGGCCGCCGCGATCGGCCCGTTCGGCGCGCTCGGCGAGGCCGACGCCTTCGACGGGATCGCCGAAACCGGCGCTCTCGACGGGATCGGCGACCGGAAGGAGGCGGACGGGCGCGGCGAGATCGACGACGTGGGCCGCCCTCGCGACATGAAGGACACCGTGGACGCAGCCCCGCACGGCTCACCGGGATGCGCGTCGACGCCTTCGTCGCCTTCGAGGGCGTCGGAGCGCCCGACCGCGCGCAGGCGCCGGCGTCTGCGTCCCGCCGCTGCGGGGGCAGCTCCGGCGCAGGCGGCGGAAGGAAACGCCGCAGGCGAGGCGGAAGGGGACGGGCAAGGGGCGGAGACGAAGGGCGTTCGCTCCCGCACCACGAAAGGGCACGCCACGCGTCCCACCGCTCCCAGTCGTGCAGGGGGCCGCACCCGACCTGGAGGCAAACCCGCCGCACGAGGTCATGCCGAGGGCGTGAAAGACGCGCGCGCCCACGGCGGCGACAGCTCGGGCAAACCGTGACGCCCGGCCACCGCGGCGATCGTCGACATCCCGTCGCGAGCAGGCGCCGTGGGCCGCGGCCGGACGCGCCGGTCCCTTGCCCGGCCCCGGGAGGTGCCGAGTCGGGCCATGTCTCATGTCCGACCCGACATGTCCGGGCTCGGCCGCCATTCGGTGGGGCCTGCGGGCCGAGGCGTGACCTGGGAGAGTCCCGCCCCGTTCACCTGAGTGGCGGAACGCCTGCACAAAACCACCGCCACAGCTCACCCGTCCTGCCGGAGCCTTCTCCCAGGCCTCGAGCAGGCCCGAGGCGCACAGAGAGCAGAAGAAGTCACCGCATGCATCAGCCGACTCCGCCCTCCGCCGCCGAGGGACGCTTCAGCCTCGACGAACGCTCCGGCCCCGACAGCACGGCGCCACCCCGTGGCACGGACGCCGACCGACGACCTCCCGACCACTCGCTGTCCGAACCGGCCCCATCGCCATCCGACCGAGGGCATCCGGGCCGATCGGATCCACGCCGATCGGATCCACGCCGATCGGATCCACGCCGATCGGATCCACGCCGAACGGAACCGGGCCGCCCGCGTCCGGACCGATCGCCTCCGGACGGCCCGCCGGACCCTCGCCCCGTCCTGTCGCCCGGGGACGACCGGCCTTCCCCGCCGAGCGCCGGGCCGACAGGAGGGTCAGGCCCGTCGGCAGGCCCGGACGGCCGCACTGTGTCCGGCGTTCCGTCGCCCGGACAGCACAGCCGCGCCACCTCCCGTCTTCAGCCGCCCGGCGCCGGCGCTCCTCCGTCAGCGGCCTCGGTCAGAGGCGGCGGCCCACCGTCCGGCTCGTCGACCCTGCCGCGGATCGTGGGTCTGCCGCCCGCTCACACGGCGATGATCTGTGTCGCCCTGCCCGGCCTCGCCATCTCGACGGAACAGGGGCAGCTGACAGGGCGCGGCCTGGAGGGGTTCTACCGGGCGGGCCGGCGGGCCCTGTCCCGTTGCCAGCTGCGCGTGGCCGGACGCGAACCTTTCGTGGTGCAGGCCCGGATGACCTTGGCCGACACCGCCCGCTTCGTCGGCACCCTGCGCGTCACCCCGCACGGCGGCCCGGACCCGGACGTGATCGTCGAGCGGATCCGGTCCGCGGACGGCACGGAACGGATCACCCTGCGCAGCGCGGCCACCCGGCGGCTGCGCCTCCCGGTCGAGGTGACCCTCGGGACGGACCTGGCCGACCTCGGGGCGATCGCCGCCGGCGCCGTCGGCCCCGAACTGCCCGCCAGTGTCCACGACTCCGGGTTGCGCTGGTCCTGTGCCGCGGGCACCGCGAGCGTCAGCGCCGACCCCGCACCCGTCGACGCGATCGCCTCCGCGGGAATGCTGCGCTGGGATTTCGACGTGCCGCCCGGCGGCAGCGTCTGCGTGGAACTGAGAGTCCGGCTGGACGGGGCGGGACCGGTCCGCGCGGTCGGCCGTGCTGCGACGAGCCCCCTGGCGCCGGCACGCGCCACGGGCGACGACCCCCGCGTCCAGGCCCTGCTGGTGGGAAGCGTCCAGGATCTGCAGGCCCTGCTGGTACGCGATCCCGAACGCCCCGCGGACACCCACCTGGCGGCCGGCGCCCCGTGGCGCTGCGGTCTGGCCCCCGCCGAGGCACTGGCCGCGGCCCGGATGACTCTGCCCCTGGGCACCCGTCTCGCCGCGAGCACGCTGCGCACGCTCGCCCGCACCCAGGTCACCCTCCCGGGACCGCGGTGCGGCATGATCCCCGGACCGCGCCGGGACGCGGGCGTGCACCTGCCGCCGGCCTGTACCGGGACGGAGGCCACGCTGCTCTTCCCCGTGCTGCTCGCGGAAGCCCGTCGATGGGGTCTGCCGGAGAGCGAGACGGAGGAACTGCTGCCGGCGGCCGAGCGCTGTCTGACCTGGCTGCGCACCGCGGTCGGTGACGGGCCCTACCTGAGGGACCCGCAGCCCCACGGCCCCGTGCGCTGCGAGACCCAGGCCCACGCCCACCGTGCCGCACTGCTCGGCGCCGACCTGCTCGACGCCTGTGGCCGACCGGGCGGCGGTGGTCTGCGGGAGTGGGCCCGGACGGGGCGCGCGGTGTTCCGGCGGGACTTCTGGATCGACGACCGGGCAGGCGGCCGACCCGCGGCCGCCCTCGGCCCCGACGGACGGCCGCTGCCCCACCTGTGCGCGGCGACCGTCCACATCCTCGACACCGGGCTGCTCGGCGGCGGCGCCCACGCCCCCGGACTGCTGGACAAGGTGCAGACCGAGCAACTGGCCCGGCTGCTCGGCAGTCCCGCCATGGACTCGGGCTGGGGACTTCGGAGCCTCGGGGCGAAGGAGGCCGGCCACAACCCGTTCGGCCACCGCAGCGGCGCCGTCCGGGTGCACGAGACGGCGATCGCCGTAGCGGGACTGGCCGCCACGGGCTACGAGAGGGAAAGCGTGGCCCTGCTGCGAGGCGTGCTGGCGGCGGCCGAGGCCTTCGGCCATCGCCTCCCGGAGATGTACGCGGGGGAGCAGCGCGCACACGGAAGCGCCCCCCTGCCGCATCCGGCCGCCTGCCGTCCCGCCGCCACCGCGGCGGCGGCCGGGGTGCTGCTGCTGACCACGCTCGCCGGCATCCGGCCGGACGCCCCGGCCGGGACCGTCACCCTGCGCCCCCTGCCCAGCGCGCCGCTGGGCGAGGTCGGTCTGACCGGTCTGCGGGTCGCGGGCGCGCCCTTCTCCGTTCGGGTCAGTCGGCTCGGACTGGCCATGGTGGAGGAGGCGGCCGAACGGCTTCAACTGGGCGTCTGACCCGGGTGACCTGGCACGACGCCCGGTAGTCGGTCGGCGGAGCGAAGGGCTGGAGCCGTGCCCGATCACACGGGATCGGCCACCGATGCGGCCGACGAAAGGAGTGTTTATCGTCAGGGAGACGACTATGATCACCGCATGCCCTACGACCCGTCAGCCTTCCCGCCCTTCGCCGTCACCGTGGACCTGGTCGTGCTGACCGTGCGCCGTCACGCGCTGTGCGCGCTGGCGGTACGCAGGGGCGAGGCGCCGTTCCAGGGGCGGTGGGCGCTGCCCGGCGGCTTCGTGCGGGCCGACGAGGACCTGACGCAGGCGGCGGCGCGTGAACTCGCCGAGGAGACCGGTCTGCACGCCCACGACCCCTCGGTTCCGGCCCAGGACAACGGCGCCCACCTGGAACAGCTCGCCACCTACGGCGATCCCGGGCGCGACCCCCGGATGCGCGTCGTCAGCGTCGCGCATCTGGCACTCGCCCCGGACCTGCCGGCTCCTCGGGCGGGCGGCGACGCCAGCAACGCACGCTGGGCCCCCGTGGAGGAACTGCTGCAGCACGAGGGGTACGGCCGTGACGGCGAGACGGTCGCACCGCTGGCCTTCGATCACGCGCGCATCCTCGCGGACGGAGTCGAGCGAGCCCGCTCCAAGATCGAGTACTCGTCCCTCGCGACCGCCTTCTGCCCCACGGAGTTCACGGTCGGCGAACTGCGCCGGGTCTACGAGGCGGTGTGGGGCGTCGCACTCGACCCGCGCAACTTCCACCGCAAGGTGACCGGCACGCCCGGCTTCCTGGTGCCCACCGGCGGTACCACGACACGTCAAGGGGGCCGTCCGGCGCAGCTCTTCCGGGCGGGCGGCGCGACCTTGCTCAACCCGCCGATGCTGCGGCCCGAGGTCTGACGCCGGACCGCCGGATCGCCGGACCGCTCAAGCGTGGGGCTGATTCCCGACGGTGCGAGCGCGCTGACGCACCCGCCCGTGCGGTGACCGGAGAAAACGGACATAGCGCGCTATCTTGCTTCGGGTGATCCAGGCCTTCGGACTGACCAGCAATCCCCGCAAGGCGCTTCCGCCCGCCGTCGACGACGTCTCCTTCGAGGCGCGTGCGGGCCGCGTCACCGTGCTGCTCGGAGCGCCGGGCGCGGGCAAGACCACCGTGCTGAGATTGATGCTCGAGCTCCAACCGGGCCGCGGTCTCGCCTACTTCAGAGGCCGCCCCCTTCATCGCATCGCGCACCCCGCGCGTGAGGTCGGGGTCCTCCTGGGCGACGTGCCGGGGCACCCCGCGCGCACGGTCCGCGGTCATCTGCGCATGCTGTGCGCGGCCGCCGGCGTGCCGGTCCGCCGGGCCGACGAGGTGCTGGAGGTGGTCGGCCTGGTCAGCCTGCGCGACGAGCGCCTCGGCGCCCTCTCCCGCGGTGTGGACCGGCGGCTGGGCCTGGCCTGCGCCCTCCTCGCCGATCCGCACACCCTCGTCCTCGACGACCCGGCCCACGGGCTCTCCGGACGGGAGAGCCGTTGGCTGTTCGGCATGCTGCGCGCACACGCGGACCAGGGCGGCACCGTCCTGACGACCACGGCCGACCCCAAGGAGGCGGCCCGCACCGCCGACCACGTCGTCACCCTCGACCTGGGCAGGCTCGTCGCCGATCAGGAAGCCGCCGACTTCGCCCGCACCCGGCTGCGCCCGCGGGTGGCCGTGCGCACCCCCCACGCCGTCCGCCTCGCCGCCCTGCTCACCAAAGAGGCGCGAGTCGAGCGACGCTCGGTCGAGGTCGTGCAGGAGGACGGCAACCGGCTCTCCGTGTACGGGAGCACGTGCGCCCACGTCGGCGACACGGCGTTCCGGCACGGCATCCTCGTCCATCAACTGGCCGACGAGACCGGGGACATGGGGGCAGGAGCAGGAGCAGGAGCAGGAGCAGGAGCAGGCGCGGACACGGAGTCTTCGCCTCGCGCGCACGCCGAAGCGGAACCGCGCCTGTCGGGCGCCGCGCAGCCGCCACCGCCGACCGCCGAGCGGACCGCCGTCGGCGCGTGCGCGACGAACTCGGACGGCCTGGAATCGGACGGCCCGAAGTCGGACGGCCCGAAGTCGGACGGCCCGCTGTCGAGCAGTCCGGAATCGGACGGCTCGGTGCCGGTCGAGGGCGCCGACGGATGGGAGCCACGGAAGGCCCGTGACACCGTCGCGCCGCAGACGCCCGCCGGTGAACCGCTGCCCTTCGCCGCGACATACCGGTCGGCCGGCGAGCCTGCGCAGGACGCCCCCCCGGTCGCCGGACGCGGCTCCCGGTCCGGCGCCGCCGTGACGCGAGCCGACGGCGCGACCCCGGAATCCCCGGCCGGTGCCGCGCAGGCCGGTGCCGCGCAGGCCCGGACCGCGACTCTCGCCATGCGGGAGCGCCGACCTTCCGCCGCGCCACCCGTCCTGCCTTCCGCCCGGCGCACCCCCCGGACCTCCGCCTCCCGCACCCCCGACGCCCTGCCCGATCTGCCGCCCCCCATCTCCGTACGGTCCGCTCCCAGCCCCCTGCGACCCCTGCGCTACGAACTGCGTCGCGCCGCGGGGATCAGCACCGGGTTCGTCACCGCTGCCGTCGTGCTGCTCGTCTCCGCCGTCACCGCCCTGCTCCTCGCCCGCGCCGGCCACACCCGGCAGGCGCGGCTGCTGGCCGCGTGGCCCGTGGAGCTGCCGTTGCCGCCGGCCGCCCTCGGCGCCGGACTGCTCGGCGCGCTGGCCTTCGGCGACGAGTTCCGCCACCCCGCCCTGGCCGCGGACCGCGGCACCGTGCCCCGCAGACTCGGGATGCTCACCGCCAAGCTCCTCGTCGCCGCGCTCACCGCCGTGATGCTCGCCTTCCTCACGGTGGGCTGCGACGCCGAAGCGCTCTACCTCGTCTACGGACGGGAGCTCGCGCGAGTTCCCGCGGACTGGATGGCGCTGAGCGCGAGTTGGCTCGCCCTCGTCGTCGGCTGCGCCTGGGCCGGGGTGCTGGCCGCCGGTCTCTTCCGCTCCACCACGGCAGGGCTGGCGGCGGTCCTCGCCGTGCCCGTGGTCGTCGTACCCGTCGTACAACAGGTCGTGGGGGGCACGTCCGTGCGGACGGCGACGGGTCTGTCGATGCGGTTGCGGGAGACGCTTCTCGTGCAGTGGCCCTTCGGGGGAGGGCGATATCTGGCCGCCGCGGCACACGTGGTAGCTCAACCCGTCGGCGGGGCCATGACCTTGTCCCTCACCGCCCTGGTGTGCGCGTATGTGCTCACGACGCTGCGCAACAGGGTCCGATGACGACCGTCCCCGGTCGATCCCGTCGCCGTATGTGCGCAACTCCCCACAGAAAGCCCGTTTGTTTCCGATAAGGCGTCAATTGCGACGGGGTGAGCGATCACCCTTTCGTGTGCTTTTCACCAAAGACCTCAAGGGAGTTGGAGGCAGCGCCGACAAAGGATCCGTGAGTACCCTTGCGCACACCATGATGACCGCCGCCCGCTCCACCGACTCCGGTCTGGCCGGCCCGGGCGGACTCGACCGCTACCCCTACGCCGAGGCCCCCGCCGTCGACCGCGTCGGAGCTCCCGCCTGGGAGACCGCCGAACCCGAGCTGGGCCGCGTGGGGCGCCGCGCCACGGGCAACCGGGGACGCGGACTGCACGGACAACTCGTCCAGCAGCTCGGCCAGATGATCGTCTCGGGCGATCTCGGCGCCGACCGACCACTGGTGCCCGAGGAGATCGGCCAGCGGTTCGAGGTGTCCCGCACCGTCGTCCGCGAGTCGCTGCGCGTCCTCGAAGCCAAGGGCCTGGTCAGCGCCCGACCGAACGTCGGCACGCGTGTGCGCCCCGTGAGCGACTGGAATCTTCTCGACCCGGACATCATCGAGTGGCGCGCCTTCGGCCCTCAGCGCGACAACCAGCGGCGCGAGCTGAGCGAGCTGCGCTGGACGATCGAGCCGCTCGCCGCCCGCCTCGCCGCGGGACACGGGCGGCCCGACGTCCAGCAGCGCCTCTCCGACATGGTCGAGATCATGGCCCACGCCATGGGGCAGGGCGACGCGCTGACCTACTCCCGGGCCGACGCCGAGTTCCACTCGCTGCTCATCCAGGTCGCGAGCAACCGCATGCTGGAGCACCTCTGGGGGATCGTGTCGTCCGCGCTTCAGGTCTCCGGCGGCCCGGTCACGGGGTGTGACCGTCCGAACGACGCCTCGCTCTCCCACCACGGCAGGATCGTCGACGCCCTCGCCGCGGGCGACGGCACCGCGGCGGAGACGGCGATGCGGCAGCTGCTCGCCGTGCACCCCGAGGTGGAGCGCGTCGTGCCGGCGCCGCGCGAGCACTGACCGCACCCGCGGGTGGAACGGTCCGCGGATGTCTTCTCCTGCGCGCCATCTCCGGGGCGATGCGCTCGCCCTCCCGTCGGACCCCGCAGGACCCGTCACGGGACCTGCGGGGTCCGACGGGTGAGAGGGGGAAACGTGACGGGAGACGCAAGGGGGGATTCGGCTGCGGAGGCTCGGGTAGACACCACGAGTGACCGCCTCTGCCCGTGTCTGACCGTTTTTCGATGCTTACGCGGTGTGACTCGGGCCACGAAGATTGGGCGTAACGCTTGTGGAAACAACGCGATGACCTAAGAGGTGACTGTCGCGGAGGGAATACGGACGCCGTCGAAGGCGCTGTGTCTCCTCCCGGCCCCCGCCCGCACCGTCGGCCCACCCCCAGGCCGGTGGTCGGCTCCTGTTCCTTCGCGAACGGAGCCGGAAGCCGTTTTCCAACGTTCCGAGAGGTTGTTCGTGTCGGCCAGCACATCCCGTACGCTCCCGCCGGAGATCGCCGAGTCCGTCTCTGTCATGGCGCTCATTGAGCGGGGAAAGGCTGAGGGGCAGATCGCCGGCGACGATGTGCGTCGGGCCTTCGAAGCTGACCAGATTCCGGCCACTCAGTGGAAGAACGTACTGCGCAGCCTCAACCAGATCCTCGAGGAAGAGGGTGTGACGCTGATGGTCAGTGCCGCGGAGCCCAAGCGCACCCGAAAGAGCGTCGCAGCGAAGAGTCCGGCCAAGCGCACCGCCACCAAGACGGTCGCGGCGAAGACGGTGACCACGCGAAAGGCCACCGCCGCCACCGAGGCCGCCCCCGCCGCCCCTGTTGTCGACGACCCCGCAGACGAAGCCGCTCCCGCCAAGAAGGCGGCTGCCAAGAAGACGACGACCGCCAAGAAGGCGGTCGCCAAGAAGACCGTCGCCACGAAGAAGACGGCGGCCAAGAAGACCGCCGCGAAGAAGGACGACGCCGAGGCGGTCGAGGAAGAGGTCCTCGAGGACGCTCCCAAGGCCGAAGGCGAGCCCGAGGGCACCGAGAGCGCCGGCTTCGTGCTGTCGGACGACGACGAGGACGACGCGCCCGCTCAGCAGGTCGCGGCCGCCGGCGCCACCGCCGACCCCGTCAAGGACTACCTCAAGCAGATCGGCAAGGTCCCGCTGCTCAACGCCGAGCAGGAGGTCGAGCTCGCCAAGCGCATCGAGGCCGGTCTGTTCGCCGAGGACAAGCTGGCCAACGCCGACAAGCTCGCGCCGAAACTCAAGCGCGAACTGGAGATCATCGCGGAGGACGGCCGCCGCGCCAAGAACCACCTCCTGGAGGCCAACCTCCGTCTGGTGGTCTCCCTGGCCAAGCGCTACACCGGCCGCGGCATGCTCTTCCTGGACCTCATCCAGGAGGGCAACCTCGGTCTCATCCGCGCGGTCGAGAAGTTCGACTACACCAAGGGCTACAAGTTCTCCACCTACGCCACCTGGTGGATCCGTCAGGCGATCACGCGCGCGATGGCCGACCAGGCCCGCACCATCCGCATCCCGGTGCACATGGTCGAGGTCATCAACAAGCTCGCGCGCGTGCAGCGTCAGATGCTCCAGGACTTGGGCCGCGAGCCCACCCCGGAGGAGCTGGCCAAGGAACTCGACATGACGCCCGAGAAGGTCATCGAGGTCCAGAAGTACGGCCGCGAGCCCATCTCGCTGCACACCCCGCTCGGCGAGGACGGCGACAGCGAGTTCGGCGACCTCATCGAGGACTCCGAGGCCGTCGTCCCGGCCGACGCGGTCAGCTTCACACTCCTGCAGGAGCAGCTGCACTCGGTGCTCGACACCCTGTCCGAGCGGGAGGCGGGCGTCGTCTCCATGCGGTTCGGCCTCACCGACGGCCAGCCGAAGACCCTCGACGAGATCGGCAAGGTCTACGGCGTCACGCGCGAGCGCATCCGCCAGATCGAGTCCAAGACCATGTCGAAATTGCGCCACCCGTCCCGGTCGCAGGTCCTGCGCGACTACCTCGACTAGGTCGGCAGTCGTACCGAGCCGAAGGCCCGGCTCCCTTCGGGGAGCCGGGCCTTCGGCTTGCTGCGCGGGTGCGGGGCGGCATGCTCTGCATCACTCTGGGTGTTCATCGATCACTTCGAGTGAGGAGCGCGCATGCGTCGTCGTCTGGTCCGGGCGCTGTCCCGGCCGTTGATCCTGGCGGCCGCGGTGATGGCGATACCGTTGGCCTTCGCCGCCCCGGCGGCCTCCGACGGCATCGTCCTGGGGGGTGTTCCCGTCGACGTCTCACAGACCCCGTGGGTGGTCGCGCTGTCCAGTCGTGACCGGTTCGGGGGTACGCGCTCGGGCCAGTTCTGCGGAGGCGTGGCGGTCGGTCGGTCCACGGTGCTCACGGCGGCCCACTGCATGGGCGAGGACGTCCTGGGAGTGCCGCCGGAGCAGCTGGCCGACCTGAAGGTCGTCGCCGGCCGTACGGACCTGTACTCGGCCACGGGGCAGGAGATCTCCGTGCGCAGCGTCTGGGTCAACCCGGGCTACGACAGTTCCGGCAACGTCGGCGACTTCGCCGTGCTAAGCCTCGCCGAGCCCCTCGCGGCGACGACGGTCGTTCCCATGGCCGCCGCGGGCGACACGGCCTATCAGCCCGGCTCCGACGCCGTGGTCTACGGCTGGGGCGACACCACGGGATACGGCGCGTACGCCCACAGCCTGCGGGCGGCGCACGTCCACGTCCTGTCCGACGCGCTCTGCGAGGAGGCGTATCCCGGATCCGGCGACGGCTCCTACGAGCCACGGAGCATGGTGTGCGCCGGGGAGGCGCGCGGTGGATTCGACGCCTGTCAGGGCGACAGCGGCGGGCCGCTGGTCGTGCAGGGACGGCTCATCGGACTGGTGTCCTGGGGCAGCGGCTGCGGGCGTGCGGGAAGCCCGGGTGTCTACACACGGGTCTCCGACGCCCTGCGGACACTGCACTGGGACGCCGGCACTCGCAGTCGCCACGAGGCCCCTGGGGGCGCCTGAGCAGCTTTCTGCGGCCCGCCCCGGGCTCCCCGGGAGCGGACCGTGTGGACACGAGCGGGCGGCCGCCCCTGGAGCAGGGACGGCCGCCCGTATGCCGGCCTGTGCCGGTCTGGCTCGTCGTCGACGCGTCGGATCAGCGCTCTTCTTCGACGGACGCAGGAACGGTAGTCAGCCGCTCCGTCTCGTCCTGTATCTCAGCGGCGATCTTCTTGAGTTCCGGCTCGAACTTGCGGCCGTGGTGGGCGCAGAAGAGCAGTTCTCCGCCGCTGAGCAGGACGACGCGCACGTACGCCTGGGCGCCGCAGCGGTCGCAGCGGTCAGCGGCCGTCAGCGGGCTCGCGGGGGTCAGAACAGTAGTCACGTCGCCTCTTCTCTAGCTCGACGAGCTGTCGTACCAGGGTCAACATCCAACCAGCCCCAAAACGTTCCCGCTCGTGGCTTTTCCTCGAAAAATCTTTTCCGAGGTGGCCGTCTGCTGCCGGTTTGGCGGCGAATGTGCCGTATTGCGTGGTCTGGGGTGCTTACGGTTTCGCGCTGTCGGTCACGGTCCGGTCCTCCCGGCTGGCTTGCCGGTTTGTTCATGAGGACGTGCCCGGAGCCTAAATGGTTCATGCCTCGAAGGGAACGTGACTTGTGCTTCACTCCATCGAGGGATCGAACATGCATACGACGCTGGACTAGTGTGAGTTCAGACGCGAGGGTGGCGTGACAACGGCTCTACCAGGCCTCGGTACCCTCGTGGCGGCAAACCGAGCCGCGCCCTTACCCCGAAGGGCCCCAACTGAAATTCAGCGAGGAGCGAACCGCGTGACCGCCGAAATGTCCGTGCCGTCCACAGCGCTGCTGGCAGGAGCAGACCGGGACGGTTCCAATTACACCGCGCGGCACCTGCTCGTCCTCGAAGGCCTCGAGGCCGTGCGGAAGCGCCCGGGTATGTACATCGGCTCGACCGACAGCCGTGGCCTCATGCACTGCCTGTGGGAGATCATCGACAACTCCGTCGACGAGGCCCTGGGCGGTTATTGCGACCACATCGAGGTGATCCTCCACGACGACGCCTCGGTCGAGGTCCGTGACAACGGCCGTGGCATCCCTGTCGACGTCGAGCCCAAGACCGGCCTGTCCGGCGTCGAGGTCGTCATGACCAAGCTGCACGCCGGTGGCAAGTTCGGCGGCGGCTCCTACGCCGCCTCCGGCGGTCTGCACGGCGTCGGCGCCTCGGTCGTCAACGCCCTGTCCGCCCGGCTCGACGTCGAGGTGGACCGCAGCGGCCACACGCACGCGATCAGTTTCCGGCGAGGAGTGCCGGGCGCCTTCGCCGCGGACGGTCCGGACGCCAAGTTCGAGACCGGTGGCCTGCGCAAGGTCAAGCGGATCGCCAAGAACCGCACCGGCACGCGCGTGCGGTACTGGGCCGACCGGCAGATCTTCCTCAAGGACGCCAAGCTCTCCCTGGACAACCTTCACCAGCGCGCCCGCCAGACGGCCTTCCTGGTGCCCGGCCTGACCATCGTCGTGCGCGACGAGTACGGGCTCGGCGAGGGCGGCAGCAAGGGCGAGGAGTCCTTCCGCTTCGACGGCGGCATCAGCGAGTTCTGCGAGTACCTGGCCACCGACAAGCCCGTCTGCGACGTCCTGCGCTTCACCGGCCAGGGCACCTTCAAGGAGACGGTCCCGGTCCTGGACGACCATGGGCAGATGACCCCGACCGAGGTCACCCGCGAGCTCGGCGTCGACGTGGCGTTGCGGTGGGGCACCGGTTACGACACGACCCTGCGGTCGTTCGTCAACATCATCGCCACGCCCAAGGGCGGCACCCACGTGGCCGGCTTCGAACAGGCCGTCGCCAAGACGATGAACGAGGTGCTGCGCGCCAAGAAGCTGCTGCGCGTCGCCGAGGACGACATCGTCAAGGACGACGCCCTGGAGGGCCTGACCGCCGTCGTCACCGTCCGGCTCGCCGAGCCCCAGTTCGAGGGGCAGACCAAGGAGGTCCTCGGCACCTCCGCGGCCCGGCGCATCGTGAACACGGTGATCTCCCGGGAGCTCAAGGCGTTCCTGACCTCCACCAAGCGCGATGCCGCGGCCCAGGCGCGGGTCGTGATGGAGAAGGCGGTCTCCGCCGCGCGCACGCGCATCGCGGCGCGGCAGCACAAGGACGCGCAGCGCCGCAAGACGGCACTGGAGTCCTCGTCCCTGCCCGCGAAGCTGGCCGACTGCCGCAGCGACGACGTCGAGCGCAGCGAGCTGTTCATCGTCGAGGGAGACTCGGCGCTGGGCACGGCGAAGCTGGCCCGCAACTCCGAGTTCCAGGCGCTGCTGCCGATCCGGGGCAAGATCCTCAACGTCCAGAAGTCGTCCGTGACCGACATGCTGAAGAACGCCGAGTGCGGCGCGATCATCCAGGTCATAGGAGCGGGCTCCGGGCGGACCTTCGACATCGACGCGGCCCGCTACGGCAAGATCATCATGATGACGGACGCCGATGTGGACGGCTCCCACATCCGCACGTTGCTGCTGACGCTGTTCCACCGCTACATGCGGCCCATGGTCGAGTCCGGCCGGGTGTTCGCCGCGGTGCCGCCGCTGCACCGCATCGAGCTGGTCCAGCCCAAGAAGGGCCAGGACAAGTACGTGTACACGTACTCGGACCGGGAGCTGCGCGACAAGCTCATGGAGTTCCAGAGCAAGGGCGTCCGGTACAAGGACTCCATCCAGCGCTACAAGGGTCTCGGCGAGATGGACGCCGATCAGCTGGCAGAGACGACGATGGACCCGCGTCACCGCACCCTGCGGCGGATCAACCTCTCCGACCTGGAATCGGCCGAGCAGGTGTTCGACCTGCTCATGGGGAACGACGTGGCGCCGCGCAAGGAGTTCATCTCCAGCTCGGCGGCGACGCTGGACCGGTCGCGCATCGACGCCTAGCCCCGTCGAAGTCCACGCAGATCCCGCCCGCGAGCATGGCCGGTCAGGGGTCTCCACCCGTGGGTGGAGACCCCCGCTGCCGGGAAATCCACCCGTGATCCACCCCTGCTCCGATCTGGGCAGGGACGGATTTCCGTAGCGTCGAAGGCGTCGGCAGCGCTCGCTGCCGGCATCCCCTTCCGGCCCACGGAGGCTGTGATGTCCGGGCTCGTCGACGTACTGCTGATCATGGCCGTGATCGCCGTCGTGGTCGTGCGGCAGTTCCGCGCAAGCCGCGTCGACACGGACCGGCGATGGTGGCTCCTGCCCGGCGTCCTGGCCGTCGTGGCACTGCGCGAACCTCACCTGCTGGACGCGCAGCACCCCACGGCGGCGGCCCTGGTACTCGGTTCCGAACTGATCGTGGGCGTGGCCATGGGCGCCGCCTGGGCCTGGACCACCCGCGTCTGGGCGGAGCCGGACGGCGCGCTCTGGAGCAGGAGCACTCAGGCGAGCGTCGTCGTCTGGGTGGTCGGCATCGGTCTGCGGCTGGGGCTCTTCGGATTCGGCACACTGCTGGGCGTCCACCAGGACAGCTCGGCTCTGATGCTGGCCCTCGCGGCCACCCTCCTCGTCCGCTCGGGCATCCTGATCTGGCGCACCCGGTCTCTGTACCCGGTCTCCGCACCCGCCACGGCGTACGGTGACGGCGTGCCCCGGTCCGCGTGGAAGGAGCGCGTGTGACGGAGAACGGGTGGACGCGCTGGCCCTCGCGGGAGGCGCTGAGTCCCAAGGAGGTCTCGCGCCCCAGGAGGCTGCTGGCCTGGGGGGTGAGGCTGCTGGTGCTGGTCGCGCTGCTGTGGGCGGCCTTCCACGACAGCCGTGTCCACGGGTGGGTCGCGGTGGCCGGCGGCGGCGGAGCCCTGGTGGCGGGCGGGCTGGCGTGGGCCCTGTTCCGCACCACGCTCGCACACCGGCTGTGGCCGTCCCTGGCACTCGTCGCCATGCTGCTGGGTCTGGCGCTCGCATCCGGGACCGCCGGATTCCGCTCGCCGGCCATCGTCCTGTGCTGCGGGTGCGCCATCGCGGCTCTGGAGCGGCTGCCCCTGATCGCGGCCCTGCCGGTGGCCTCGGTCGGGTTCGCCGCCTTCGCCGCGGTCGACGACGGCACCGGTCTGACCTCCGCCTCTGCCATCGGAGGAATGGCTCTCGCCGGATACGCCCTGCGTCTGGACGCGGAGGCCCGAGGCAGCGCGCAGCGGCTGCTCGCCCAGGAGCGGGCGGCGCGCGCGGCCGAAGCCGAGTCCGCCGCGTTCGCCGAGCGGGCCCGTATCGCCCGGGAGATCCACGATGTGCTGGCGCACAGCCTCTCGGCGCAGCTCGTCCACCTGGAGGCGGCACGGTTGCTGATCGAGCGGGGTGCGGACCGCGAACAGGTTCTCGCGCGGGTGGTGGCGGCGCGGGGGATGGCCCGCGACGGTCTGGACGAGGCCAGACAGTCGCTCTCAGCCCTGCGTGGTGAGCTGACCCCGCTGGAGGACTTCCTGACCGATCTGGTCCGCATGTCCGACGGCGCCGAGGTCACCGTGGGGGGCGACCACCGGCCCTTGCCGGCCGAGGCGTCACAGGCCGTGCGCAGGGTCGCCCAGGAGGCCCTGACCAACGCGCGCAAGCACGCGCCGGGTGCGAAGGTCAGCGTCAGGCTGGAGTACGGCCCGCGCGAAGTCACCCTGGACGTGCGGGACACGGGGGGTTCGCCGGGCGAACTCGCCGAGGTCGGAGGCGGGTACGGTCTGCTGGGCATGCGGGAGCGCGCCGAGTTGCTGGGCGGGTCGCTCGCCGCGGGACCGGGCGAGGAAGGGTTCGTGGTGACGCTGAAGGTGCCGGTATGACCGAGGAGTCGGAGAAGAAGCCTGCAAGGGTGGTGGTCGCGGACGACCAGACGGTCGTCCGGGAAGGCATCGTGATGCTGCTCGGGCTGTTGCCGGGAGTCGAGGTCGTGGGCGCCGCGGGGGACGGGCACGAGGCGGTGCGGCTCGTCGCCGAACTCGCCCCCGACGTTGTGCTGATGGACCTGCGCATGCCGCGCTGCGACGGAGTGGAGGCGACGCGGCGCATCCGCGCGGAGCACCCGCGGACGCAGGTGGTGGTGCTCACGACGTACGCGGACGACGAGTCCCTGTTCCCGGCGCTGAAAGCGGGAGCGCGCGGCTATCTCACCAAGGACGCCGGCGGGGACGAGATCGTACGGGCCGTGCACAGTGTGCTGTCCGGGGACGCGGGGCTGTCGCCGAGCGTCCAGCGAAGACTGCTGGAGCGTCTGTCGGCTCCCGAACCGGAGCCGGCGGAGCCCGCGGTCGTGCCCGACGGGCTGACCACCCGGGAGGCGGAGGTCCTTGTGCTGATCGCCGACGGTCTCAGCAACCAGGAGATCGCACGCAGGTTGAGCGTGTCCACTGCCACGGTGAAGACGCACATCAACAACATGTTCACCAAGACGGGACTCAAGGACCGCGCCCAAGCGGTGCGTTACGCGTATCGAAAGGGGTTGGTGCGACCGCCCACAGGGTGAATGGCCCCTTGGTCACCTGATGGGGTGAAGCGTGCGGGGAAGAAGAGTCAGGGATCTTCCCGTTCTGTCCATCCTTGGGCATGCAGTCAAGCAACGGTCGTGCCCGAGCCGACGGGGACGGTCCCGAGACCGGCGGTCCCACGTCGCACGCGCGTGCACACCACGAAGATCCGGGCCGGGCATTCGTCGAGACCACAGGAGACCTGCACTACGAGGACCCGTGGTACGACGCTCTCGCCTCCGGCTGGGGCGAGTCGGCCGCCGTGAGCCCGCCCGTGAGCGAGGTGCCGGCGGCCCGACGCCGACGGGAGACCGGCGCCGCGGCGGCGGCCCAGGTCTACCTCGAGGTGCAGCGCAGTGCGGCCTTCCAGGAAGTCCGCCGCCGATACCGGCGCTTCGTGGTGCCCGCCGTCCTCGGGTTCTTCGTCTGGTACGTGGCCTACGTCGTGGCCGCCACGACCGCACCGGAGTTCATGGCGCGGCCCGTGGCGGGGTCGGTGAACGTGGGACTGATCGCCGGCCTCGGGCAGTTCCTCAGCACGTTTCTGCTCACCTGGGCCTACGCCCGGCACGCGCGGTTGCGCCGGGACCGTGCGGCGCTCGAACTGCGATGGGACACACAGGAGCTGACGCGTGGCGCGAGGGGCGGTGCGTCATGACCGGCAACCATCAGACGCCGGCGTTGCTGCTGTTCAGCGTCTTCGTCGCGGTGACGCTGGGGATCACCACCTGGGTGAGTCGCAACCGGCACGGCTCGGCGGAGGAGTTCTACGCGGGGGGACGGCTGTTCTCCCCGATGGAAAATGGTTTTGCCATCGCGGGCGACTACATGTCGGCCGCGTCCTTCCTGGGCGTCACCGGGCTTATCGCGCTGTTCGGGTACGACGGGCTGCTCTATGTGGTGGGCTTCCTCGTCGCCTGGCTGGTGGTGCTGTTCCTCGTCGCCGAACTGGTGCGCAACTGCGGGCGGTTCACCCTGGCCGACGTGGTCGCCGCGCGGATGAGCGAGCGGCCGGTGCGCATCGCGTCGGGCACGTCCTCCGTCACCGTGTCGGTCCTCTATCTGGTGGCGCAGATGGTGGGTGCGGGCAGTCTGGTCGCGCTGCTCCTGGGCGACACGGGCGAGGCGGCCCGGTCCTGGGCCGTCGTCGGGGTGGGCGCCCTCATGGTCGTCTACGTGTCGTTGGGAGGGATGCGGGCCACCACGTGGATCCAGATCGTGAAGGCGGTGCTGTTGCTGGGCGGCGCCGTCGTCCTCACCGTGCTCGTCCTGGTGCGCTTCCACGGTGACTTCGACCAGGTGCTGCGCACGGCGGCCGACCGCAGCGGGCACGGCGCCGCGTTCCTTTCGCCCGGGCTGAAATACGGCGGGGACTGGACCGCGCGGTTGGACTTCATGAGCCTGGGGCTCGCGCTGGTGCTGGGCACCGCAGGTCTGCCGCACATCCTGTCCCGCTTCTACACCGTGCCGACCGCGCAGGCCGCCCGGCGTTCCGCCGTCTGGGCGATCGGGCTGATCGGCGGCTTCTATCTCATGACGATCGTGCTCGGTTTCGGCGCGGCGGCGATCGTCGGCCCACAGGCGCTGCGCGGCTCGAACGCGTCCGGGAACACGGCGGTGCCCCTGCTGGCACTCGACCTGGGGGGCGGCGTCGACTCCACGGGAGGGACGGTTCTGTTCGCGGTCGTGACGGCCGTCGCCTTCGCCACGATCCTCGCCGTCGTCGCCGGCATCACCCTCGCCTCCTCGGCGTCGGTGGCGCACGACCTGTACGCCTCCCTGCGCCGACGGGACGCCCAGCCCCGCAGCGAGGTCACGGTGGCGAGGGTCGCCGCCGTGGGCGTCGGCGTGGTCGCGATCGGTCTCGGCCTGCTGGCCCGGGACCTCAACGTCGCCTTCCTGGTCGGGCTGGCCTTCGCCGTCGCCGCGTCCGCGAACCTGCCGGCTTTGCTGTACTCGCTGTTCTGGCGGAGCTTCACCACCCGGGGGGCCGTCTGGGCGGTCTACGGCGGACTGGTCCCGGCCCTGGCGCTCGTCGTGCTGTCGCCGGTGGTGTCGGGCAGCCCCGAGTCGCTCTTCCCGGACGTGGACTTCCAGTACTTCCCCCTGCAGAACCCCGGCCTGGTCTCGATCCCGCTGGGCTTCCTGGCGGGCTGGCTCGGCACCGTCACCTCGGCCGAGGTCGCGGACGAGGCCAAGCACGCGGAGACCGAGGTGCGGTCGCTGACCGGGGCCGGGGCCGCGTGACGGGCGGCCCCGCGGTCGTCGTGCCATGGCGGGTGTGCGGGTGTTTCGCGGGCCCGGCTACGGCACCACCCACGCGTACCGGTGCTCCGGGCGGCCTGTGTCGCCGTACTTCAGGGACAGATGCAGCCGTCCGGCCTGTTCCAGGTGGCGGAGGTAGCGCTGGGCGGTGGACCGGCTGAGGCCGGTCTCGGCGGCGACCTCGTGGGCGGACAGCGGTTGGCTCGCGCGGTGCAGGACGGTGCAGATCAGATCCGCCGTCGGTTCGGAGTGGCCGCTGGGCAGGCCCGGCGCGGACGGCGCCGGGCCGGTGCGCAGGGCGCCGAAGATCCGGTCGACCTGCTCCTGCCCGGCGACGCCGTGGCCGCCCACCCGGTCGACGGTGCGGCACAGAGCGGCGTAGGAGTCCAGGCGGGTGCGCAGCGCTGCGAACGTGAACGGTTTGACCAGGTAGTGCAGGGCGCCCAGCCGCATCGCGGTCTGCACGGTCGTCACGTCGCCCGCCGCTGTGATCATGATGACGTCGGTGCCGTGGCCCTGCTCCCGCATGCGGTGGACCAGGTCGAGGCCGGTCCCGTCGGGCAGGTAGTGGTCGAGCAGGACCAGGTCGATGGTCCCGCGCTGCACGCAGGCGAGCGCCTGGGCAGCACTGTGCGCGCGGGCGGCGACCCGGAAACCGGGAACCTTCCCCACGTACTTGGCGTTGATCTCGGCGACACGGAAGTCGTCGTCGACCACCAGGACGTCAATCATCGGGCTCTCCTGAGGGCCAGGCGGGCGTCGAGCCCGGGTTTCGGCTTCGCTGTTGTAGCGCGAGCAAAACGAGCACAACAGGCCTTTGCAAGCAAAAGAAGCGCATGCGCTCAGAAGGCTGATGCTCCCTGGTGGGTCGCCTCTACCGTCCCCGGCCATGAGCGCACACACCAGCCCCGCCATCGAGCTGCGGGGCGCGAGCAAGGTCTTCAGGACCCCGTCGGGAGCCCCGCACACCGCCGTGCGGGAACTCGACCTCACCGTCGGTCACGGCGAGTTCGTGGCCGTCGTCGGACCGACCGGTTGCGGGAAGTCGACCACGCTGACCCTGGTCAGCGGTCTTGAGGAGCCCACCCAGGGGGAGGTTCTGGTCGCCGGGCAGCCCGTGCGGGGCGTCGGCGACAAGGTCGGTTTCGTCTTCCAGCAGGACGCGACCTTTCCGTGGCGCACGGTCCTGTCGAACGTCATGGCCGGCCCCCGCTTCCGCGGGGTGCCCAAGGCGGAGGCGAAGAGCAGGGCCCGGGAATGGCTCGGCCGGGTCGGACTCTCCGCCTTCGAGGACCGCTACCCGCACCAGCTCTCCGGCGGCCAGCGCAAACGCGTCGCCCTCGCCGCGACCTTCGTCAACGACCCCGCGATCCTGCTCATGGACGAGCCGTTCTCCGCGCTCGACGTGCAGACCAGGGCTCTGATGTCGGACGAGTTGCTCGAACTGTGGGAGGGCACGGGCGCGTCCGTCGTGTTCGTCACCCACGACCTGGAGGAGTCCATCGCGTTGGCCGACAAGGTCGTCGTGATGACCGCAGGTCCCGCGACCGTGAAGCAGGTCTTCGACATCGACCTGCCGCGGCCGCGCAAGGTCGAGTCGGTACGCCTGGAGCCGCGGTTCATCGAGATCTACCGCGAGATCTGGGAGTCCCTCGGAGAAGAGGTCCGCATCACCCGCGAGAGAGGTGCGGCCCATGTCGCCTGACGTCCTCGACACACCGGTGGCCGACGCGGTCAAGGCGCCGGATCGCGCCCATGCACGCGCGCGTGCCGCACGCAGACGCAAGCTCGTCGTGATGGTGTGCCGAGTCCTGCTCCTCGTGGCCGTGCTCGCGCTGTGGGAGGGGTTGTCCCGCGCCAAGGTCATCGATCCGTTCAACTTCTCGATGCCCAGCAAGATCTGGGATCAGATCTCCACCTGGCTGACGCACGGGACCGCGCTCGGCTCGCTGGGCGAGCAGATCTGGTACACGCTCTACGAGGCGCTGCTCGGCTGGATCATCGGTGTGGTCGCCGGTGTCGTGTGCGGCATCGCGCTCGGCCGGGTCACCTTTCTCGCCGACATCCTTGGTCCATACATCAAGGTGCTCAACTCCATACCCAGGATCGTGCTGGCGCCGATCTTCGTGATCTGGTTCGGGCTCGGCCCGGCCTCCAAGGTCGCCTCGGCCGTGGTCCTGGTCTTCTTCCCCGTCTTCTTCAACGCCTTCCAGGGCGCCCGCGAGGTCGACCGCAACCTCGTCGCCAACGCCCGCATCCTCGGCGCGAGCGACCGCAGGGTGACCCTTCAGGTGGTCGTGCCCTCCGCCACCTCCTGGATCTTCACCAGCCTGCACGTGAGCTTCGGCTTCGCCCTGATCGGCGCGATCGTCGGCGAGTACATCGGCGCGACCAAGGGCATCGGGCTGCTCGTCGCGCAGTCCCAGGGCACCTTCAACGCGGCCGGCGTGTACGCGGCAATGGTCATCCTCGCGGTCGTCGCCCTGGTCGCCGAGGGGCTGCTGACCTTCGTCGAGAGCCGCATCTTCCGCTGGAAACCGACGGGCTCGGACGGCTGACCCTTCCTCGAACACCCCGGGACGGCACTTCTCGCGCATCGCCCCGTGCCGCTCCGCTCGTACCCTGCATCGCCTCTCACAAGGACGTGAACCCGCCATGCGCACAACCGCCAGATACGCGGCCGTGGCCGCCGCCGGCCTGCTCGCCCTCTCCTCGCTCACAGCCTGTGCCGACGACGCCGCCGGGACGGCGTCCAGCGGCGCCGACAGCAAGGGCGACGGCAAGGGAACCAAGGTCAAGATCATGGTCGGTGGCCTGGACAAGGTCATCTACCTGCCCGCCATGCTCACCCAGCGCCTGGGCTACTTCGACGCCGAGGGACTCGACGTCGAGCTGCTGAGCGAACCGGCCGGCGTGCAGGCCGAGACGGCACTCGTCTCCGGCCAGGTGCAGGGGGCCGTCGGCTTCTACGACCACACCCTCGACCTGCAGGTGAAGGGCAAGGAGGTGGAGTCCGTCGTCCAGTTCTCGCAGGCGCCCGGCGAGGTGGAGATCGTCTCGACCAAGGCCGAGGACGACATCGCCTCGCCCAAGGACTTCCCGGGCAAGAAGCTCGGCGTCACGGGCCTCGGCTCCTCGACCGACTTCCTCACCAAGTACCTCGCCGTCAAGAACGGCGTGAAGGTCAGCGAGTTCACCCCGGTCGCCGTGGGCGCGGGACCGACCTTCATCGCGGCGCTCCAACAAGGTGCGATCGACGGCGGCATGACGACCGACCCGACCGTGGCGACGATCCTGGACAAGAAGGCCGGCAAGATCCTCCTCGACATGCGGACGCCGCAGGGCTCCCAGGAGGCGTTCGGCGGACCGTACCCGTCGTCAAGTCTGTACATGCAGACCAGTTGGGTCAACGGCCACAAGGACACCGTCCAGAAGCTGGCCAATGCGTTCGTCAAGACCCTCAGGTGGATGTCCACACACAGCGCGAACCAGATCGCCGACAAGATGCCGGCCGACTACTCGCAGGGCGACAAGATGCTGTACTCCGCGGCCATCAAGAACACCCTGCCCATGTTCACCAAGGACGGTGTGATGCCCACGAACGGCCCCGAGACCGTGGAGAAGGTCCTCAAGG
This sequence comes from Streptomyces sp. NPDC058291, assembly GCF_042880855.1. Classification (NCBI taxonomy): domain Bacteria; kingdom Bacillati; phylum Actinomycetota; class Actinomycetes; order Kitasatosporales; family Streptomycetaceae; genus Streptomyces; species Streptomyces sp. NPDC058291. The sequence continues at coordinate 41,284 of NZ_JBHVYK010000022.1, read as the reverse complement.
CGTTCAACCCCACCATCCAGAACGCCGACGTGGACCTCGCCAAGACCTACACGACCGAGTTCGTCGAGAAGGCGACGGGCTGACGGGCGGGCCGCCGGAAGCAGAGCGCGCGAGCCCCCGCCGCAGGGGCCGTGCCCAAGGGCGGCCGCCTCAGGAAAGGGCCGTGCCTCAGGAAAGGGCCGTGCCTCAGGCGCGGGTCGCCCACACGTAACGGTGTTCCGGGCGGCCCGCGTCGCCGTACTTCAGGGTCAGACGGGCCCTCCCCGTGCGCTCCAGGAGCTTCAGATAGCGCTGGGCGGTCTGCCGACTCACTCCGGTCCGGTCGGCGATCTCCTGGGCCGACAAGGGCCCCTCGGCGTTCATCAGCGACTGGCGTACGAGTTCGGCGGTGGTGGGGGAGTGCCCCTTGGGCAGACCGGGTTCCGAGGGGGCGGACAGGGCGCCGAAGATCCGGTCGACGTCGGCCTGCTCGGCCTCGCCGCCGCCGTCGAGGGTGCGGCGCAGATCCGCGTAGGCCTCCAGCTTGGTACGCAGACCCGCGAAGGCGAACGGTTTCACCAGGTACTGCAACGCTCCCTGGCGCATCGCGGCCTGTACCGTCCCGACGTCCCGTGCGGCGGTCACCATGATCACGTCGGCCTGGTGCCCGCGCCGCCGCATCTCCTGGACGACCTCCAGACCCGTCTCGTCGGGCAGGTAGTGGTCCAACAGGACGAGATCCAGGTGGGGCAGCGTCTCCAGCCGGTGCAGCGCCTCTGCCGCGCTGTGGGCCTCGCCCGCGACGTGGAAGCCGGGCACCTTCTCGACGTAGGCGGCGTTGACCCGGGCGACTCGGGTGTCGTCGTCCACGACCAGGACCTCGATCATCGCGAACCCTCCTCGACGGCGCCTGTGGCCGGTGCGGACCAGGCGGGTTCCGGGCCGGCCTGCGGATCCGGCCGGCCCGGCTGCGGGCCGGGCTCGGCCAGCGCCTCGGGCAGGACGACGGCGAACTCGGCGCCCCCGCCGGCCGCTTCGCCCACCGTCGCGGTGCCGCCCTGCCGCTCGGCGAGCCTGCGCACCAGCGAGAGTCCGATCCCGCGCTTGCCGTGCGCCGGCGGCTTCTTCGTGGACCAGCCCTCCGTGAAGATCATCTCGTGCTGCTCGGCCGGAACGCCGGGCCCGGTGTCGCGCACCCGCAGGACGGCGGTCCGGCCCTCCGCGCGCAGTTCGACCTCCACGCGCGCGTGCGGCTTGCCCGCGACGGCGTCGAGCGCGTTGTCCACGAGATTGCCGACGACCGTGACGAGTCCGCGCGGGTCGATCAGCCGGTCGGGCAGCCGGGTCCGGTCGGAGACCCACAGGGCGACGCCCCGCTCGGCCGCGACGGTCGCCTTGCCGACCAGCAGGGCGGCGAGCAGCGGATCCCCGATCTTCTCGGTCACCTGCTCCGCGGTGGCCCGGTGATCGCCGACCACCTCGCCGACGAACTCCACGGCGTCGTCGTACATCTCCAGTTCCAGCAGGCCCAGCAGCGTGTGCATACGGTTGGCGTGCTCGTGGTCCTGGGCCCGCAGGGCGTCGATGAGACCGTGGGTCGAGTCGAGCTCCCGGCCGAGCTGTTCCAGCTCGGTGCGGTCGCGCAGCGTGGCCACGGCGCCCCCGTCGTCGGTGGGCATGCGGTTGACGACCAGGACGCGCTGGCCGCGGACGGAGATCAGGTCGGTGCCGGCCACCCGGCCGGCCAGCACGTCGGCCGTACGGCCCGCGCCGAGGGCCTCGTCGGGGAGCCGGCCCACCGCCTCGTCGCCGATGCCCAGCAGGCGCTGGGCCTCGTCGTTGAGCAGGCGGACGCGGCCGGCCCGGTCCAGGGCGACGACGCCCTCCCGGATGCCGTGCAGCATGGCCTCGCGCTCGGCGAGCAGGGCGGAGATGTCAGAGAAGGCCAGGTCGCGGGTCTGCCGCTGGACCCGTCGTGAGATGAGCCAGGCCGCCAGCGCGCCCACGGCGAGCGCGCCTCCGGCATAGGCGAACAGCCCGGGGATCGCGTGGATGAGGCGGGCGCGCACGCTGTCGTACTCGATGCCGACCGACACCGCGCCGATGATGTGGCCGGCGCCGTCGCGCAGCGGTACCTTGCCACGGGCCGAGCGGCCCAGGGTGCCGCTGTCGATCTCCATGATCGCCCGGCCGGCCAGGGCCTCGCTCGGATCGGTCGAGACATGGCCGCCGACCTGGGCGGGATCGCGGTGGGACCAGCGGGTGCCGTGCAGGTCCATCACCACGACGTACTCCGCGCCGCTGGCCTTGCGGATCCGTTCGGCCTCCCGCTGCACCGGCCCGCCGACCGTCGGCCGCGAACGCTGGAGGTCCTCGGCGATCTGCGGCACCGCAGCAGTGGTCTGCGCGATGGCCAGCGCGCGGCGCATCGCCTGATCGTCCAGCTGGTCGCTGAGCGGGGCGAGGAACAGCCCGGTGGCGAGCACCACGACTCCCGCGGCGATCGTCAGCTGCATGAGCAGGAGCTGCGAGAACATGCGACGCGGCATTCCGAGGCGCAGGCGACGGGCGGGGGGAGTGGGGCTCATACCCAAGACGGTACGTGGACGGGACCGCGCACCCGTAGGGGCGGGTGATGTGGATCTCTTGACCGCGTCAAGAGAAACGACGGCTCAGCCCCTCGACGCCGCACCCGTGAGCTCTCGCACCGCCACCACGTCCATCCGCCCGGGGACGCCGAGGACCGACGTTCCACAGCTCTCCGGCCGGGGCGGCGACGAGGCGCCCTGGGCCACCACGACCTCCCAGTGGCGACCGTCGGTGTGCTCGACGGTCACCTCCCAGCGCGGTGCGCCCCCGGCGGTCGCCACGACGCTCAGCGCCTCCGCCGCGTCCTCTCCGGTCGCCTCGCGCACGGCCAGTTCCGCCGCCTGGCCGGGCCGCTCCCAGGCGGAGCTCCCGCGACACCCCCGCAGGAGGATCCGGCCCTCCTGGACACCGTGGAGGATCTCCTTGACGGTGTGCGCCTCGACGCGGCCGTACGCGTACCCGTGCGGCAGGACGAGCAGGGTGGGGGAGAAGCGGTGACCCCCCAGATGGGTCACCTCCCAGACGCCTTCCACCCCGGAGGCGGCCAGTTGCGCGGCCAGCGGACGGCCGAGGAGCGCGCAGCAGCGGTCGCGCTTGCCGTTGGTGCACACGAGGGCGAGCGGGTCGCCCGTGTGCGGACCGCCCCGCAGCGCGTCGTCGAAGGTGCGGTGGTCGCCCCGGCCGAGGGCGGCGAAGTCGAGGTCCAGCAACCGGCGGGGATCGTGGGTCGTGGCGCCGTGCAACCACACCCGACCGGGAGCGGTGTGGGCGGCGTACACCTGGCGCAGCGGCGGAGCGCCGAAGTCCGCGTGGCGGCCGGGGCGCCGGATGAGCGCGATGCGCACCCCGGTGCCCTGCGCGGCGGCCTCCAGGGCACGGCCCAGTGCAGGGTCCAGGTGGCTCGAGACCAGCGCCTTGGCGCCCCAGGGGCCCGCCTGCTCCAGGAGCAGCCAGGTGGTCGCCGTGGCCGCGGTTCCGGAGAGGGGCTCGTCGAGGTCCCGCGAGACGGTCGCGCACGTACTCACAGAGGTGAGCCTAACCTGACTCGCCGCGGAACGACTTGCGGGCCCGACGACGGCGCCCCCTCGGGAGCGGACGCATCCGCGGCGCCGGACGCCTCCCCGGAGCAGCGGATGACCGCAGAGATCGGCGCAGCGTCCGCGGCGGCAGCTCCGTCCGTGCGCCCGGTCTCTCAGCCGGGCAGGGGTTGCGGCGGCCTCGGGCCCGCATAGTGTCCGCTCGGCCGCATCCTCAAGGGGCGTTCGCCGTACTCCTCCAGGGCGTGCGCGATCCAGCCCGCCGTACGGGCGACGGCGAAGATCGTCTCGCCGGCCGACGCCTCCATGCCGCTCGACGCGGTGAGGACGGCGAGCGCCAGGTCCACATTGGCGTGCAGCGGTGCGTGGCGGGCGGTCGTGGCCACGACGTCCCGGGCCGCGGCCAGGGCGGGCGCGGCTTCGGGGAGCTCCTCCAGGAGGGCGAACAGAGCACGCGCGCGGGGGTCCTCGCCGGGGTAGAGCGGGTGGCCGAGACCGGGGACGCGACGACCGGCCCGCAGCTCCTCCGCGATCACGGGCCCCGCGCTGCCGACGTCGAGCACGTCGAGCAGCATCCGGTGGGCGAGCCCGCCGGCCGCGCCGTGCAGCGGTCCCTCGATCACGCCGAGGCCCGCGGACACGGCCGCGTAGGCGTGCGCGCGGGCCGAGGCGGCGACGCGCACCGCGAGCGTCGAGGCGGCGAGATCATGGTCGACCAGCAGGCCGAGAGCCGTGTCGAGGACGTGCAGCTGCGCCTTGCCGGCCGGCCGCCCGCTCAGCCGCCCCCACAGGCGGCCGGCGAGGGAGCCCCCGTCGCGGTGGGAGGGGCGCCTCGCAGGCAGAGCGGCGACCAGGGTGGGGATGAGGACGCGAGCCGTGGCGAGCACCGCTTCCTCGGACAGGTCGAAGCGCAGGGGATCGGCCGCCCCGGCGGCGACGGCCGCGACCCGCAACCGGTCCACGGGACCGGTGTGGCCGGGCAGGGCGCCGACGACACGACGGGCTGCCTCGACCGACGCCTCGGGCGCGGTGAAGGTGGCGCCGGGCCGCATCCGGCCCGTCCACAGCCACTCCGCGACCTCCTCGTAGGAGTGCCGGGCGGTCAGATCGACGGCGTCGACGCCCCGGAAGTAGTAGCGGTCCCCTTCGATGAGCGTGAGGCGCGTGCGCACGAACGGCTCCGTCCCCGACCCCGGACGTCGGCCGACCACCCGCCCGGTACGACGAGCCAGAGCCTCGACCTCCTGGGCGTCGAAGGTGCTGCCCCGACCGCCGGGCGCGCGTCGGCTGCTGAGCCGGCCGCGGCTGACGTACGCGTACACGGTGTCGGTTTTCACGCCGAGCAGCTCGGCGGCCTCTTTGGTGCTCAGCCGTCGTTCGGGGTGGCCGGGGCCGGATTCCTGATCACGCATGGGAGTCACCGTATCCACCAGCCCAGGTGTGGATTCCGTGCCTGTGGACAACGGTGTCTCAACGTGGGCCGTCCGTCGTCAAGCACGCGTCCGGAGGCGGGGACGGGTGAGTTGACGTGTCGGCAAGCGTTGACTTCGTGGGGTCTTCCGCGGCTCGTATCCTGGGCCGCGGTCCATCCTCGTGGGGGCGCCGGGCCCGCGAACCGGCGCACCGCAGGCGCAAGAGAGGTCGCACGTGTCGCAGAGCCGCAGTCCGCATCAGATCCCGGTCGTCGTGCTCGCCGGATTCCTCGGCTCCGGCAAGACGACCCTGCTCAACCATCTGCTGCACCGCAGCGGAGGCAGCCGGATCGGCGCGATCGTCAACGACTTCGGCGCCATCGAGATCGACGCCATGGCCGTGGCCGGCGCGCTCGGCGACTCCACGGTCTCCCTCGGCAACGGCTGCCTGTGCTGTGCCGTCGACACCAGCGAGCTGGACGTCTACCTCGAACGGCTCGCCCGCCCGGCCGCCGGCATCGATGTCATCGTGATCGAGGCGAGTGGACTGGCGGAGCCCCAGGAGCTGGTGCGGATGGTGCTCGCCGCCGGCCATCCCCGGATCATGTACGGCGGACTCGTCGAGGTCGTCGACGCGGCCGAGTTCGACGCGACCCGGGTGAGACACCCCGAGATCGACCGGCACCTCGCCCTCGCCGACCTGGTCGTGGTGAACAAACTGGACCGCGTGTCCGACGCCGGCCGGGTCCTCGGACTGGTCCGCTCCCTCGCCGACCGCGCCGCCGTCGTCCCCGCGACCTACGGCCGCATCGACCCCGAGTTCCTCTTCGACCGCAGGCCGAGCGAGGAGCGCGTCGGGCAGCTCACCTTCGACGATCTGCACGACCGCGGCGCGGACGAACACGCCGACCATCTCCACACCGCCTACGACAGCCTCTCCTTCACGTCCGAAGTCCCGCTGGGACCGAAACGGTTGATGGAGTTCCTGGACACCCGACCGGAGGGGCTGTACCGGATCAAGGGGTATGTCGATTTCGGTCCGCACGATCCGGCCAACAGGTACGCCGTGCACGCCGTCGGGCGCTTCCTCCGCTTCCAGCCCGAGCCCTGGCCGTCCGGCGCGGCCCGCCGCACCGAGCTCGTCCTCATCGGCTCCGGTATCGACGCCGCCGCCCTGGGCGCGGCACTGGAGGCCTGCGTGAGCGACGCCCCACCCGCCGGCGAACACGACATGTGGGGCGTCCTGCGCTACGTACAGGACCCCGAGGACCGAGAGGGCCCCGAGGGCACGGAGTATGCCGACGGCCTCCAGGAGCCCGGCGACCTCGAGGGTTCCGGGCCACCCCGGGACCTCCGGCACGAGGCCTTCCAGGAGGCCCAGGCCCAATAGGCCCAGGAGGCCCAGGCCCAAGAGGCCCAAGAGGCCCGGGAGGCCGGGGTCTAGACCGGCCCAGCCACCACCGACACCGTCTTCGGCAGCGACACGCCCGAGCCGTCACGGCGCGGGTCGACCTCCGGCAGATCGGCCGGCAGACCGTTCTTCTGCGCCGCCTTGGCCGGGACGGGGCCCGCCCAGGCCAGAGACAGGCAGTCCTCGCCCTTGAGGAACCGCTGGCAGCGCACCCCGCCGGTGGCCCGGCCCTTGCGCGGGTACTGGTCGAAGGGGGTGAGCTTGGCGGTCGTCTGGACCGAGTCGTCCAGAGTGCCGCGCGAGCCCGCGATGGTGAAGACGACCGCGTCCGCCGCGGGATCGACCGCCGTGAACGAGATCACCTTGGCGCCCTCGGTGAGCTTGATGCCCGTCATACCGCCGGCCGGTCGGCCCTGTGGACGCACCTGCGATGCCTGGTAGCGCAGCAGTTGGGCGTCGTCGGTGATGAAGACCAGGTCCTCCTCACCGGTGCGCAGCTCGACGGCGCCGACGATCCGGTCGCCGTCCCGCAGGCCGATGACCTCCAGCTCGCCCTTGTTGGTCGGGTAGTCGGGCACGACGCGCTTGACGACGCCCTGTTCGGTGCCGATCGCCAGACCGGGGGACGATTCGTCGAGCGTGGTCAGGCAGATCACCGTCTCGTCGCCCTCCAGGGAGACGAACTCCGCGAGCGGGGCGCCGCCCGACAGGTTCGGCACCGACGCGGTGTCGGGGAGCTGCGGTAGATCGACGACGTTGATCCGCAGCAGGCGGCCCGAGGAGGTGACCACGCCGATCTCCCCGCGCGCGGTGGCCGCAACGGCCGAGACGATCACATCGTGTTTGGTGCGCCGGCCGTCCGAGTCCTCGGAGCTCTCGGCGAAGGGCTCGGCGTTCGCGGTGCGCGCCAGCAGGCCCGTCGAGGACAGCAGCACACGGCAGGGGTCGTCGGCGACCTGCAGGGGCACGGCGGCGGCCGTGGCGCCCGAGGACTCCAGCAGCACCGTACGGCGCTCGGTGCCGAACTTCTTCGCCACCGCGGCCAGTTCGGCCGAGACCAGCTTGCGCAGCTCCGCGTCCGAGTCGAGGATCCGGGTCAGCTCGGCGATCTCCTCGTTGAGCCGTTCCTTCTCCGCCTCCAGCTCGATGCGGTCGAACCTGGTGAGCCTGCGCAGCGGGGTGTCCAGGATGTACTGGGTCTGGACGTCCGACAGCGAGAAGCGCTCCATGAGGCGCTCCTTGGCCTGAGCGCTGTTGTCGCTGGAGCGGATCAGCCGGATGACCTCGTCGATGTCGACGAGCGCCGTCAGCAGGCCCTCCACCAGGTGCAGGCGGTCGCGGCGCTTGGTGCGGCGGAACTCGCTGCGCCGGCGCACGACGTTGAAGCGGTGGTCGAGGTAGACCTCCAGGAGTTCCTTCAGGCCCAGCGTGAGCGGCTGGCCGTCGACCAGCGCCACGTTGTTGATGCCGAAGGACTCCTCCATGGGCGTCAGCTTGTAGAGCTGCTCCAGGACCGCCTCGGGCACGAAGCCGTTCTTGATCTCGATGACCAGGCGCAGGCCGTGCGCGCGGTCGGTGAGGTCCTTGACGTCGGCGATGCCCTGGATCTTCTTCGAGCCGACGAGGTCCTTGATCTTGGCGATGACCTTCTCGGGGCCCACCGTGAAGGGCAGTTCGGTGACGACCAGGCCCTTGCGGCGGGCCGTGACGGTCTCCACCGCCACCGTGGCGCGGATCTTGAAGGTGCCGCGTCCGCTCTCGTAGGCGTCCCGGATGCCGGAGAGGCCGACGATGCGGCCGCCGGTGGGCAGGTCGGGACCCGGGACGAACTTCATCAGGGCGTCCAGATCCGCGCCGGGGTGACGGATCAGGTGACGGGCGGCCGCGACGACCTCGCCCAGGTTGTGCGGCGGCATGTTGGTGGCCATGCCGACCGCGATGCCGGAGGCGCCGTTGACCAGGAGGTTCGGGAAGGCGGCGGGCAGCGCGACCGGCTCCTGCTCCTGGCCGTCGTAGTTGGGCGCGAAATCGACCGTGTCCTCGTCGATCGACTCCGTCATCAGGCTCGTCGCCGCGGCCTGACGGCACTCGGTGTAGCGCATGGCGGCCGGCGGGTCGTCGTTGCCCAGCGAGCCGAAGTTGCCGTGACCGTCGACCAGCGGCAGCCGCATGGAGAAGGGCTGGGCCATCCGCACCAGGGCGTCGTAGATCGACGCGTCGCCGTGCGGGTGCAGCTTGCCCATGACCTCGCCGACGACACGGGCGCACTTGACGTAGCCGCGCTCGGGGCGCAGGCCCATCTCGTTCATCTGGTAGACGATGCGGCGGTGCACCGGCTTCAGACCGTCACGGGCGTCCGGCAGGGCGCGGGAGTAGATGACCGAGTACGCGTACTCGAGGAAGGAGCCCTGCATCTCGTCGACGACGTCGATGTCGAGGATGCGCTCCTCGTACGAGTCGTCGGGCGGCGGGGTCTTCGTGCTGCGGCGGGCCATCGCTGCCGGCTCCTTGCTGGGGCGTGTGACGGGATCTGACGCGGACCATTGTGGACCGTGGCACTGACAGGGCGGGCGAGGACCCGGCGTCGACCGTCCGGGCCCGTACGCAGAGGCACCTCCTCCACGGCTGCCCGCAGGCTACGCGATCTCGCTCTCGGCGTACGTCGCCCGGGAACTTCGCCGACCGTCCGCACGCTTGCATACAGTGGCAGGACCGGCAGGAAAACCGCGGTTTCGACGACCGCGTCCGCGATCGGAAGGGACGTACATGCCCATGGGTCACACGGCCACAGCCCAGGCAGGCTCCGGGGGCCTGACAGCGACCGAGCACCGCCTGGCCAACGGGCTGCGCGTGGTGCTGTCGGAGGACCACCTGACCCCCGTCGCGGCGGTGTGCCTCTGGTACGACGTCGGCTCGCGCCACGAAGTCAAGGGGCGTACCGGCCTTGCTCACCTTTTCGAGCACCTGATGTTCCAGGGCTCCGGCCAGGTCAAGGGCAACGGCCACTTCGAGCTGGTCCAGGGCGCGGGTGGATCGCTCAACGGCACCACCAGCTTCGAGCGCACCAACTACTTCGAGACCATGCCCGCGCACCAGCTGGAGCTCGCCCTGTGGCTGGAGGCCGACCGCATGGGCTCGCTGCTCACCGCGCTCGACGACGAGTCGATGGAGAACCAGCGCGACGTCGTCAAGAACGAGCGCCGCCAGCGCTACGACAACGTCCCCTACGGCACGGCCTTCGAGAAGCTGACCGCTCTGGCCTACCCGGACGGCCACCCGTACCACCACACGCCGATCGGCTCGATGGCCGACCTGGACGCGGCGACGCTGGAGGACGCGCGCGCGTTCTTCCGCACCTACTACGCGCCCAACAACGCGGTGCTCTCCGTGGTGGGCGACATCGACCCCGAGCAGACGCTCGCCTGGGTCGAGAAGTACTTCGGCTCCATCTCGGGCCACGACGGCAAGCCCGCGCCCCGTGACGGCGCACTGCCCGACGTCATCGGCGAGCAGCTCCGTGAGGTCGTCGAGGAGGAGGTGCCGGCCCGCGCGCTGATGGCCGCCTACCGGCTGCCGCAGGACGGCACGCGCGCGTGCGACGCCGCCGACCTGGCGCTCACCGTCCTCGGCGGCGGCGAGTCCTCCCGCCTGTACAACCGGCTCGTGCGCCGCGACCGCACCGCTGTGGCGGCCGGTTTCGGCCTGCTGCGGCTCGCCGGTGCGCCCTCCCTGGGCTGGCTGGACGTGAAGACGTCCGGCGACGTGGAGGTGCCCGTCATCGAGGCCGCCATCGACGAGGAGCTCGCCCGGTTCGCCGAGGAGGGTCCCACCGACGAGGAGATGGAGCGCGCCCAGGCCCAGTTGGAGCGCGAGTGGCTGGACCGGCTCGGCACGGTCGCCGGCCGTGCCGACGAACTGTGCCGGTTCGCCGTCCTGTTCGGCGACCCGCAGCTGGCTCTGACCGCCGTCCAGCGCGTGCTGGACGTGACGGCCGAAGAGGTGCGGGAGGTCGCCAAGGCCCGACTGCGCCCCGACAACCGCGCGGTGCTCGTCTACGAGCCGACCGCCGCCGAAGCCCCCGCCGACCAGGACGAGAACGAGGAGGCGGCCCGGTGACCGAGCTCGCCACGATGGACTTCCACCCCCAGCCCGCGGCGGGCGAGGCCAAGCCGTGGGCGTTTCCGGCGCCCGAGCGCGGCACGCTGGACAACGGCCTGACCGTGCTGCACTGCCACCGTCCCGGCCAGCAGGTCGTGGCCGTCGAGGTCATCCTCGACGCGCCCCTGGACGCCGAGCCGGCCGGTCTCGACGGCATCGCCACGATCATGGCGCGCGCCTTCTCCGAGGGCACCGACAAGCACTCCGCCGAGGATTTCGCCGCCGAACTGGAGCGCTGCGGCGCCACTCTGGACGCGCACGCCGACCACCCCGGCGTCCGCCTCAGTCTCGAGGTGCCGGCCTCGCGCCTGGCCAAGGGCCTCGGTCTGCTCGCCGACGCGCTGCGGGCACCCGCGTTCGCCGACAGCGAGGTGGAGCGCCTCGTCCGCAACCGTCTGGACGAGATCCCGCACGAGCTGGCCAACCCCGCCCGGCGCGCCGCCAAGGAGCTCTCCAAGGAGCTGTTCCCGGCCACCGCGCGCATGTCGCGCCCGCGCCAGGGCACCGCGGAGACGGTCGAGAAGATCGACTCGGCCGCCGTCCGCGCCTTCTACGACCGGCACGTCCGCCCGGCCACGGCCACCGCCGTCGTCGTCGGCGACCTCACCGGAGTCGACCTCAAGGCGCTCCTGGACGACACCCTGGGCGCCTGGACGGGCTCCTCGGCAGAGCCGCGGCCGGTGCCGCCGGTGACCGCCGACGACGCCGGCCGGGTCGTCATCGTGGACCGCCCCGGCGCCGTCCAGACGCAGTTGCTGATCGGCCGGATCGGCCCCGACCGGCACGACCGCGTGTGGCCCGCCCAGGTGCTCGGCACGTACTGCCTCGGCGGCACCCTCACCTCCCGCCTGGACCGGGTCCTGCGGGAGGAGAAGGGCTACACCTACGGCGTGCGCGCCTTCGGGCAGGTCCTGCGGTCCGCCCCGGACGGCTCGGGCGCGGCGATGCTCGCCATCAGCGGCTCGGTGGACACCCCCAACACCGGTCCCGCGCTGGACGACCTGTGGAAGGTGCTGCGCACCCTCGCCGCCGACGGCCTGACCGACGCCGAGCGGGACGTGGCCGTGCAGAACCTGGTCGGGGTGGCGCCGCTGAAGTTCGAGACCGCCGCGGCTGTGGCGGGCACGCTCGCAGACCAGGTGGAACAGCACCTGCCCGACGACTTCCAGGCGACGCTGTACCGGCAACTGACGGCGACGGGCACGGTGGAGGCCACCGCGGCCGCCGTGAACGCCTTCCCGGTGGACCGGTTGGTGACGGTCCTGGTGGGTGACGCGGCACAGATCAGGGAGCCGGTCGAGGCCCTCGGCATCGGCGAGGTGAAGGTCGTCTCCGCGGAGTAGTCCGGCAACGGCACGCGCGTGTGGGGGCCCTGGTCGACGCAAGCGTCACCAGGGCCTCCGTGTGAGGGAATTGAACCCGTGATGTGTCCGAATTGCGGCGGAGTCCCCCATCTGCCCTGTGGGATGCGCTACAAAAACCGGGATTCGTTTGAGGAGGGAAACCCGGGCCGTTTAGCGTCATCCGGGCTGTTCGTCAGGCAGTGCGCCGCAGCCGCGGCACCGGACAGTCATCGCCGAGTCCCCGCATGGCGCGAGCCAGGGGAGCCGGGGACCCACTTGTGAAGTCCCTGGGGTGAATCGGACGCCCGCGCGAAGGCGAGGGGGTCCGTAGGAGACCTTCCTGCTCCGAACCCGTCAGCTAACCCGGTAGGCGAGAGGGAAGGAAAGGACACCCCTGACTTCATGGCGTTCACCTGCGCCACCGGGAAGCATCGTCGGCCCAGCCGGATGCAGCGCACCACCGCCCGCGCGGCGGGCGTCGCGGCCCTCACCACCACCGGCGTGATGGCGACCGTCGCCTCCGCCCCGGCCTTCGCCGCCGAGCCCACCCCCGAGCAGACCGGCCTGATCCCCGTCGTCACCGCCGGCGAGGCCGTCGTCGAGCAGCTCGACGACCAGGTCGCCGTACAGAAGCAGGCCGCCTTCGAGGAGGCCGCCCGCCAGGCCGCCGCCAAGAAGGCCGTCGAGGAGCGCGAGGCACGCGTGCGTGCCGCTCGCGAGGCCGAGCGCAGGCGCCTGAACACCTTCGTGATGCCGATCACCGGCTCCTACGTCTCCACCGGCTACCAGGCCAGCAGCTCGCTGTGGTCCTCCGGCAGCCACACCGGCATCGACTTCCACGCCGCCAGCGGCACCACCGTGCACGCGGTCGGCTCCGGCACCGTGGTCGAGACCGGCTGGGGCGGGGCGTACGGCAACCAGGTGGTCATCCGGATGAACGACGGGACGTACACCCAGTACGGCCACCTGTCGTCCATCGAGGTGTCGGTGGGACAGCAGGTCACCCCGGGACAGCGCATCGCGCTCTCCGGCGCCACCGGCAACGTCACCGGCCCGCATCTGCACTTCGAGGCCCGCACCACCCCGGAGTACGGCTCGGACATGGACCCCGTCGCCTATCTCCGCGGGCACGGCGTGAACGTCTGACGACGCCTGACGGCAGATCGTCCGGCCCCGGCCCTTCGGCCGGGGCTTTACCGTTTCCCGGGGCATGCTGTCCAAAAAATATCCATGGATTCCGGCCCGCCATCGGAAATTCCCGTTCATTGCAATAGAGTCGCTGAACGCACGTCAATCGTCGACGTTTCACGGGGATTAAGGCGGAGGTCCGTCATGCGTATTCCGGCGCACTCGGTGTGCACGGCCGTCCGGGACGACATCGTCGCGGGTGTCTACGAGCGCGGCAGCCGCCTCACCGAGGAACTCCTCGCCCGCCGCTACGGCGTCTCCCGTGTTCCCGTCCGGGAGGCGCTGCGCACGCTGGAGGCCGAGGGCTTCGTGGTCACGCGGCGGCACGCGGGCGCGTGCGTGGCCGAGCCGACCGAGCAGGAGGCCGGCGACCTGCTGGAGATGCGGATGCTGCTGGAGCCGTTCGGCGCCTCCCGGGCCGCCCAGCGGCGCACCGAGGCCCACCTGAAGGTGTTGCGCGGGCTCGTCCGGCTGGGCCAGGAGCGGGCCAGAAGGGGCAGCAGCGACGATCTGCGCTCCTTGGGAGGCTGGTTCCACGAGACGCTCGCCCAGGCCTCCGGAAGCCCCGCCCTGACCTCGATGCTCACCCAGCTGCGTCACAAGATCGCCTGGATGTACACGGTGGACGCCCCGGCGGACCCGGTGGAGTCCTGGGCGGAGCACGGCGCGATCGTGGACGCGGTGACGCGCGGGGACGGGGAGCGCGCCCGGACGATCACGGCGCTGCACACCGAGCGTTCGACGTCGGCGCACCGGCTGCGCTTTTCCGGCGCAGCGGACCGCGCCGACCGTGTGAGAACTTCGCAACCTCCCGTAAACATGTCGGGTCTGCGGCATTAACACGGGGGCCGTATACAAAGAAGGGGATAATTCGCGGGAGATTATTTCCGCTGCCCGGGAACGGGAAATGTGAAGGGCTCGCCCGATAATTCGGGCGAGCCCTTCACTGAATACGACGACGTGCTCAGACGGTCTCGGGGAGTTCCTCGAGGCCCTCGGCGACCAGCTTGGCCAGTCGGTCGAGTGCGACGTCCGCGCCCTCGGCGTCGGAGGCGAGGACGACCTCCTCGCCGCCCTGGGCGCCCAGGCCGAGCACGGCCAGCATGGAGGCCGCGTTGACGGGGTTGCCGTCGGCCTTGGCGATCGTCACGGGGATGCCTGCGGCCGTGGCGGCCCGGACGAAGATGGAAGCGGGGCGGGCGTGGAGGCCCTCGGCCCAGCCGACGTTGACGCGGCGCTCAGCCATGTGATGCTGCCCTTCGGTGTTCAGGTTGTCTAGACCAGTGTTCCACACGTGAAGCGTGTGAGGGAGAGTACGTTTCGTCCTCTCCCCGCGTGGTCGTCGGATCGCGGCCTCGACCCGACGTCCGTCCTGCACAGACTGCCTCGCGCCGTTGTCCCGCGCGAGCCGTACGCTGGGGCCCATGCAGAGCGCGCCGCAGCGGCACGAGTACCCCGCCCACTGGGAGGCCGACGTGGTGCTGCGCGACGGCGGCACCGCACGCATCCGTCCCATCACCGTCGACGACGCCGAACGCCTGGTCAGCTTCTACGAGCAGGTCTCGGACGAGTCGAAGTACTATCGCTTCTTCGCGCCCTATCCGCGCCTGTCCGCCAAGGACGTCCACCGCTTCACGCACCACGACTTCGTGGACCGGGTGGGACTCGCGGCCACGGTGGGCGGCGAGTTCATCGCCACCGTACGCTACGACCGCATCGGAGCCGACGGCATGGCCGCCTCCGCGCCCGCCGACGAGGCCGAGGTCGCCTTCCTCGTACAGGACGCCCACCAGGGGCGCGGTGTCGCCTCGGCGCTCCTCGAACACATAGCGGCCGTCGCGCGCGAGCGCGGCATCCGCCGCTTCGCCGCCGAGGTGCTCCCCGCCAACACCAAGATGATCAAGGTCTTCACGGACGCCGGCTACACCCAGAAGCGCAGCTTCGAGGACGGCGTCGTGCACCTGGAGTTCGGTCTCGAACCCACCGAGCGCTCCCTGGCGGTGCAGCGCGCGCGGGAACAGCGCGCCGAGGCGCACTCCGTGGGGCGGCTGCTCGCGCCGGGCTCCGTCGCCGTCGTCGGCGTCGGCCGCGCCCCGGGCGGCGTCGGCCGCAGCGTCCTGGGCAACCTCCGGGAAGCCGGGTTCACCGGCCTCCTGTACGCCGTCAACAAGGCCTTCCCCGAGGACCTGAAGGAGCTCGACGGAGTGCCCGCGCACCGCTCGGTGCGTGACGTGGCGGCGCCCGTCGACCTCGCGGTCCTCGCCGTCCCGGCCGAGTCCGTGCCCGAGGCCGTCGACGAGTGCGGCGAACACGGCGTGCAGGGGCTCGTCGTCCTCTCCGCCGGGTACGCCGAGAGCGGCCCCGACGGGCGCGAGCGCCAGCGCCGACTGGTGCGCCAGGCACGCGCGTACGGCATGCGGATCATCGGGCCCAACGCCTTCGGCGTCATCAACACCTCCCCGCGGGTGCGCCTGAACGCCTCCCTCGCCCCGGAGATGCCCAGGGCCGGCCGCATCGGCCTGTTCGCCCAGTCGGGCGCCATCGGCATCGCCCTGCTGTCCCGCCTCCACCGGCGCGGCGGGGGCGTCACCGGCGTCACCGGCGTGTCCACCTTCGTCTCCTCCGGCAACCGCGCGGACGTCTCCGGCAACGACGTCCTGCAGTACTGGTACGACGACCCCGACACCGACGTCGCCCTCATGTACCTGGAGTCGATCGGCAACCCCCGCAAGTTCACCCGCCTCGCGCGGCGCACGGCGGCGGCCAAACCCCTGGTCGTCGTCCAGGGAGCCGGCTCCGCCCCGCAGGGCCACGCCGTGCGGGCGACCCGGCTGCCGCACGCGACCGTGTCGGCCCTGCTGCGGCAGGCCGGCGTGATCCGCGTCGACACCATCACCGAACTGGTCGACGCCGGCCTGCTGCTGGCCCGCCAGCCGCTGCCGCCGGGACCGAGAGTGGCCATCCTCGGCAACTCCGAGTCGCTGGGACTGCTCACCTACGACGCCTGCCTCTCCGAGGGGCTGCGTCCGCTGCCTCCGTCGGACCTGACGACGGAGGCCTCCGCGGAGGACTTCCACGCCGCGCTCGCGCGGGCGCTGGCCGACGAGACGTGCGACGCGGTGGTGGTGACGGCGATCCCGGCGATCGGCGAGCGGTCCCCCCAGGACGGGGAACTCGCGCAGGCCCTGCGCTCGGCCGCCGCCGCCGCGCCCGCCAAGCCGGTACTCGTCGTGCACGTGGAGCTCGGCGGCCTCGCGGCGGCCCTGTCCGCCGCCGCGAGCACCGCACCGCGCGCGGAAGGCGTGGCACGCGCGCGTGCGGCGACGGAGAACGCCCCGGCGTCGCAGCCCGCAGCCGTCGAGGCGCCCGAGGGAACACACCTCATCCCCGCCTACCCCGCCGCCGAACGCGCCGTCCGCGCCCTCGCCGAGGCGGTGCGGTACGCCCAGTGGCGACGCGAGGCCGCCGACCCCGGCAAGGTCCCCGAGTACGAGGACATCGACGAGAAGGGCGCCGCCCGGCTGATCGGCGGGCTCCTCGCGCGCGGGCAGGGCCTCACCCTCGGCGCCGAGGAGACCTGCGAGCTGCTCGGCCGCTACGGCATCCGCACCCGCCGGGCGATCCCCGCGCCCACCCCCGACGAGGCCGCGCGGGCCGCGAAGGCCCTCGGCTACCCCGTCGCCCTGAAGGCGACCGCCCCGCACCTGCGACACCGCGCCGACCTGGGCGGCGTACGCCTCGACCTGGCCGACGAGGAGCAACTGCGCAGGGCATACGGCGAGTTGACGGAGCTCTTCGGCAAGCCGGAGGAGCTTCGTCCGGTCGTCCAGGCGATGGCGCCGCGAGGGGTCGACACGGTCGTGCGCGCGGTCATCGACCCGGCTGCCGGGGCGGTGCTGTCGTTCGGACTCGCCGGAGCCGCCTCGCAACTGCTCGGGGACATGGCGCACCGGCTCGTCCCGGTCACCGACCGCGACGCCACGTCGCTGGTCCGCTCCATCCGCACCGCCCCGCTCCTGTTCGGCTGGCGCGGCTCGACGCCCGTCGACACCCCGGCCCTCGAAGAGCTCCTCCTGCGCGTCTCCCGGCTGGTCGACGACCACCCCGAGGTCGTCGCCGTCACCCTGGAGCCGGCCGTCGTCGCCCCGCGCGGAGTCACCGTCCTCGGAGCGTCGGTCCGCCTCGCGCCCCCACCCGCGCGCGACGACCTCGGACCGAGGACCCTGCCGGCGTACTGAGCCGCCCCGACAGCGCGCGAGGGGGACGCGGGCGGCCGCCGGGCGGCCCCCCGGGAAGCGTGACCGCGCGAGTCAGGCCCCATCGGAGGGCCCCTGAGCGGTGCCTCGCAGTCAGTGGGTCCCCGTAGGATGGAGGGCATGGCCAAGACCAGTACGACGACCCAGGGGCTGCGCGCGGCGATCGAGCGCAGCGGCTACTACCCGGCCCTCGTGGCCGAGGCGGTGGAGGCCGCCGTGGGCGGCGATCCGATCCGGTCGTTCCTGGTCCACCAGGAGACCACGTTCGACCAGAACGAGGTGCGCCGGCACGTGACCGTGCTGGTGCTCACCGGCAACCGCTTCATCGTCAGCCACACCGACGAACAGGCCGCCGACACCACCTCCCCGACGCCGTACGCCACGACGTCCACGGAGTCCGTCAAGCTCGGCAGGATCTCGTCGGTCGTGCTCAGCCGTGTGGTCGCCAATCCGGAGTCGTACGCGCCGGGCACCCTGCCGCGTGAGGTGGTGCTCACCATCGGCTGGGGCGCCGTCTCCCGCATCGACCTGGAGCCGGCCGCCTGCGGCGACCCCGACTGCGACGCCGACCACGGCTACACGGGCAGCTCGACGGCGGACGACCTCAGCCTGCGCGTCAGCGAGGCCGGGGACGGCCCGGAGACGGTGCGCCAGGCCCTCGCCTTCGCGCAGTCGCTCTCCGAAGCCACCGCGGACGTCACCCGCTGATGGATCGGTCCGCCCCCTGGGACTACCCCGAACCGCTCGCCGTCGGCTCCGCCCCCGTCCCCGAATACGGCTCCGGCTCCCTCGCCGACCTGTTGCCCACGCTCGCCGCGGGCATGGCCGTGCCCGGCATGACCGCGGCGATCCCGGAGCTCACGCCGGCGGACCGCAACTGCGTCTTCCTCGTCGACGGCCTCGGCTGGGAGCAGATCAAGGCCCACCCCGACGAGGCGCCGTACCTGCACGCGCTGCTCGGCAGCTCGCGCGGCGGCACCGGACGCCCGCTGACCGCCGGCTATCCCGCGACCACCGCGACCTCCCTCGCCTCGGTGGGCACCGGCCTCCCGCCGGGCGCCCACGGCCTGCCCGGCTACACCGTGCGCAACCCGGCCACCGGCGAGCTGATGAACCAGCTGCGCTGGCAGCCGTGGACCGCGCCGGGCGTCTGGCAGCCGTACCCGACCGTCTTCCAGCTGGCCCACCGGGCGGGCGTGCACGCCGCCCAGGTGTCGTCCCCCACGTTCCAGAACACCCCCCTGACCAAGGTCGCGCTCAGCGGCGGAACGTTTCACGGGCGGCTCACCGGCGAGGAGCGCATGGATCTCGCCGCCGAACAGCTCGCCGCCGGCGACCGCTCCCTCGTCTACACGTACTACGCCGAGCTGGACGGCGCGGGGCACCGCCACGGCGTCGCGTCCGACACCTGGCGCGGTCAGCTCATGTACGTCGACCGGCTGGTCCAGCGCCTCGCCGAGCAACTGCCGCCGCGCAGCGCGCTGTACGTCACCGCGGACCACGGCATGGTCGACGTGCCCTTCGACGAGGAGCACCGCATCGACTTCGACGCGGACTGGGAGCTGCGCGCCGGCGTCGCCCTGTTGGGCGGCGAGGGCCGCGCCCGCCATGTCTACGCCGTGCCGGGCGCCGAGGACGACGTGCTGACCTGCTGGCGCGAGGTGCTCGGCGAGCAGTTCTGGGTCGCCTCGCGCGACGAGGCGATCGCGGCGGGCTGGTTCGGTCCGCAGGTCGAGGAGCGGGTGTACGCGCGCCTCGGCGACGTGGTCGCGGCCGCCCGCGACGACGTCCTGATCGTCGCGTCGGAGCGGGAGCCCAAGGAGTCGGCGATGGTCGGCAACCACGGGTCGATGACCCCTGCCGAGCAGTTCGTCCCTCTGCTCGAAGTACGCTCCTGAGGCTCGAACCGTTTCTCCTCCGTCCGCCGGCTCCGCTGCCCTCCTCTCTTCCCTCTCCTTGACCGAAAGGCGCTCGACTCCCCATGCCCGAGCTGGTGTTCTTCTCCGGAACCATGGACTGCGGGAAGTCGACGCTGGCTCTCCAGATAGAGCACAACCGTTCCGCGCGCGGTCTGCAGGGCATGATCTTCACCCGTGACGACCGCGCGGGCGAGGGCAAGCTGTCCTCCCGCCTCGGCCTGGTCACCGACGCGGTCGAGGTCGAGGACGGCCAGGATCTCTACGCCTACCTGGTGGAACACCTCTCGCAGGGCGGCCGCGCGGACTACGTGATCGCGGACGAGGCGCAGTTCCTGGCCGAGGAGCAGATCGACCAGCTCGCGCGTGTGGTCGACGACCTCGACATCGACGTCTACGCCTTCGGCATCACCACCGACTTCCGCTCCAAGCTCTTCCCCGGCTCCCAGCGGCTCGTCGAGCTCGCCGACCGCGTCGAGGTGCTGCAGGTCGAGGCGCTGTGCTGGTGCGGGGCCCGCGCCACGCACAACGCCCGCACGGTGGGCGGCCTCATGGTCGTCGAGGGCGCCCAGGTCGTCGTCGGCGACGTCGACCAGGCCGACACGATCGGCTACGAGGTCCTGTGCCGGCGCCACCACCGGCGCCGCATGACCGCGTCGTCGGCGCGGGCGGCGGCCCTGTCGCCCGACGTGCTGCCGGTGCAGCAGGCCTGACCCGGCCCGGCCCGGCCCCGGCGGACCGGCGGGTCCGGCCCGCGTGCTCAGCGCGCGAGCTGGATCAGGGAGAAGCGGGCCCCCTCGGGGTCGGCAACGCCCGCCACGCGCCCGTGCGGGCTGTCGTGGGCCGGTTCGAGGACGTGCCCGCCGAGTCCGACGACGAGTGTGAGCGCCGCGTCGACGTCGGCCACCTCGAAGTACGTCGTCCAGTGCGGCCCCAGATCCCGGGGCAGCGCGGCGCCCACCCCGTGGACGCCGGCGACCGGCCGGCCGCCGACGCGCAGGGTCACATGGTCGAAGTCGGGCAGAGGCGCCGGCTCCTCCTCGTAACCGAACACCGTCGCGTAGAACTTGCGGACGCCGACGGTCTCGTAGGTCGTCAGCTCGTACCAGGCGGGTGTGCCCGGCACGCCGGTGATCTCGGTGCCCACGTGGCCCGAGGCCTGCCAGACGCCGAAGACGGCGCCGGAGGGGTCGGATCCGATCGCCAGGCGTCCGGCGTCGGCGGCCTCCAGGGGGCCGACTCCGATCGTGCCGCCGCACAGCCGGACCGTTTCGGCGGTCGTGTCCACGTCGTCCGAGGCGAAGTAGGGCGTCCAGGCGACCGGGAGGTGGCGGTCCGGGGCGAGCTGGCCGATGCCCGCCACCTCGCGGCCGTCGAGCAACGCCCGCACGTAGGGGCCGAGCTGCTGCGGACCGGGTTGGAATTCCCAACCGAACAGCTCGGCGTAGAAGTCCTCGGTCGCGGTCAACCCGTGCGCCATCAGACTCACCCAGCAGGGTGTACCGGACGCATAGCGGGCGTGTGCTGCGCCGATCGGGCCGGCCGGCCCACCTGCCTCGGTCATCGTCACTCTCTCCTCGGCCACTCGTGGTGGCCGCGTCGCTTCGGCCCTCGGAGGTTGCCTGATGGGGGGTTTCTCGTCGGTTTACGCGCGGTTGTCGCCGTATGTCGATCGCCTGTACGGCACGTGTTCGATCCTGCACGGGTCGTGATCGAGCGTGTCCGGCCGAGCAGAGTAGCCGGACATGAGCGGCGGGGCCACCCCGTACGCGAGGATGGCGGACATGAACGCCATCATCACCGCACCGGAACTGGCCGAGGAACTGGCCGGGGACCATCCGCCCGTGGTTCTCGACGTCCGCTGGCAGCTCAGCGTGGCCAAGGCGGCCGGGGAGCCGCCGTTCGACGGCCGGGCCGCGTACGCGGCCGGGCATGTGCCGGGCGCTGTCTACGTCGACCTGGACGAGGAGTTGGCGGGAACCGCGGGCGTCCGTGGCCGCCATCCGCTGCCCGACCTCGCGCAGTTCGGCGCCGCCATGCGCCGGGCGGGTGTCTCGGCCGGAACGCCGGTGGTCGTGTACGACGGTGGGCAGGGGTGGGCGGCGGCGCGCGCGTGGTGGTTGCTGCGCTGGACGGGTCACCCGGACGTGCGGGTCCTCGACGGCGGGTTGCCGTCGTGGCGGGGCGAGCTCTCGGTCGAGGTGCCCGCGCGCGGGGAAGGCGATTTCGAGCCGACCCCGGGCGCCACGGGTCTGCTCGACGCGGACGGCGCGGCGGCCCTGGCCCGCTCCGGCGTGTTGTTCGACGCCCGCGCGGGGGAACGGTACCGGGGCGAGGTCGAGCCGATCGACCGGGTCGGCGGGCACATCCCCGGCGCGGTGTCCGCGCCCACGAACGACAACGTCGGCCCGGACGGACGCTTCTTGCCCGCCGAGGAGTTGCAGGACCGCTTCGAGGCGCTCGGGGCGTCGGACGGCGTCGAGGTGGGCGTGTACTGCGGCTCCGGCGTCTCCGGGGCCCACGAGGTGCTGGCCCTGGCGGTGGCGGGCATCCCCGCGGCCCTGTACGTCGGATCCTGGTCGGAGTGGTCGGCGGACCCGGCCCGGCCGGTCGCCGTGGGCCCGGACCCCCGGTGACCCCTCGCAGGTGACCTGCCGCCCGGACCGGCCGGCGACGCACAGACGACGAAGGGCCGCACCGAGGAGGTGCGGCCCTTCACGCGTGCCTGCGAACGCCGACGCCACGAAGGGCGCACGCCCGGTGCGGGTTGCTGTTCGAGGGCCGCTCACTCCTGCGGCGTCGCCGCCCGAGACCCGCTCACTCCTGCTTCTTGCGCCGGGTGCCGAACACGATCTCGTCCCAGCTCGGCACCGCGGCGCGGCGGCCGGGACGGACGCCGTCCGCCTCGGCCTGGCGGTCGGTGGCGCCGATCAGGCGGTCACGGTGGCTTCCGACGGACCGCGGCATGAGGACGTCCGCGTAGGCGGAACCGGCGGAGGCGGCGGGCGCCGGGGGCTCCTCGGCGACGACCTCCTGCTCGTCGGGCTCCTCCGTGACGGGCTCCGTCGACGGGCGCTCCGGGACGACCATGTCGCCGCGGAAGCTCGGCACCGCCTCCAACAGGCTGGTCAGCGAGTCGCGTTCCCGCTCGCCGACGCTGTCCTCGTCCGGCTCGGACGGCGGGGCCGGCAGGCTGGGCCGGTCGAGGGTGCGGTCCAGCGGGCGGTCGCGCGGCAGCCGGGCGATACGCGGGACGAACGGAAAGCTGGGCTCGGGAGCGGCCAGGTCGTCGGACTCGCCGATCAGCGAACGCGCCTCGTCGTCGACGGCCTGGACGAGCCGCCGGGGCGGATCGTACGTCCAGCTCGCCGAGTGCGGTTCGCCCGCGACCAGGTAGACCAGCAGGACCTCCCAGGTGCCGTCGTCGCGGCGCCATGAGTCCCACTGGACGGTGTCCTTCTCGGCGCCGCGCAGCAACAGGCGTTCCTGGACGGCCTCGCCGAGCTGCGGACCGGCGTTCTCGCCGGGCCGGCGGACCGGCGTCTTACGGGCGCGCTCGGCCATGAAGGCACGCTCGGCCAGCACGGGGCCCTCGAAGCGGCGTACGCGGTCGACGGGGATCCCGGCCATCTGCGCGACTTCCTCCGCCGTCGCACCGGCACGTATACGCGCCTGGATGTCGCGGGGGCGGAGATGGCTCTCCACCTCGATCTCGATCTGGCCGAGGCGGGGACGGTCGCCGCGGACGGCGGCGCGCAGACGCTCATCGATCGGAAGCGTGTACTCCGTGCTGTCCGCAGCCTTCAGCACCAGCCGTGTGCCGTCATTCGAGACGGCCACGACACGCAGTTCGGGCATGGGGACCTCCCGGGTGGTGCCTGCCGACGTCACGTGCGTCGCTGCTTCCGCTAGTCGAGTGTGGCCTGCCCGGGTGCAGCCTGCCACAACCTTGCCGAGTTGCCCGGCGTGTCGGGCACAGGCCCTGCGTCGCCGTTATGGCACGGTTACCTATTCGCCACGCTGAGTGACCAACACCGTCACCCTGTGCAACTAGCCCCTCCAGGCGGTCCAGCGAGGCCCCGGACATCCTGGCGGGAGACCGGGCCCAGGGCTCGCAACAGTACTCCATTTGGGCCACGTGCGTGGATTGGCGCGCTGCCCGACTTCTGGCAAGAGAGGGGTTCCGGCCCCCCGTCACACGGCTTCCCGATCTTGGGCGTGGCACACTTCACGCGATCTTCCGACAGGGAGCCGCCGGTTTCCTGCGAGCCGGCGACGCCCCGGTCCGCGGTGCGCGAGGGGGGCGACCGCCCGGCCGCCCGACGCGTCCGCGGGGCACGTCACGCCCCCAGAACCCTCCGCAGGTAGTCGTTCTGGAACAGGCGACCTGGGTCCAGCCGGTCCCGCAGGGCCGTGAACTCCTCGAAGCGCGGATAGACGCCGGCGAAGTACTCCGCGTCCCGCGTGTGCACCTTCCCCCAGTGCGGACGGCCCTGGTGCGCGGTGAAGATGCGCTCGGCCGCCGTGAAGTACCCCTGATAGGCCGTTCCCTTGACCATGTGGACGGCGATGTACGCGCTGTCGCGGCCGGACGCGGTGGACAGCGTGATGTCGTCGGCGGGAGCGGTGCGCACCTCGACGGGGAAGCTGATCCGCAGCCCCGACCGGTCGACCATCGCCTTCAGCTCGCGCAGCGTCTCGGTCACCGCCTCGCGCGGGACCGCGTACTCCATCTCCACGAACCGCACCCGACGCGGCGAGGTGAACACCTTGTAGGGGATGTCGGTGTAGGTGCGCGCCGACAGGGCCCTGCTGGAGATGCGGGCGATCGCCGGGACCGTGGCCGGAACCGCCCGGCCGACCCACTGGGCCGCCTGGAAGACGCCGTTGGAGAGGAACTCGTCCTCGATCCACCCCGCGATCGGGCTCACCGGCTGGGCCGGGCCGGCGCTGCGGTTGTTGCGCTTGGTGGTGGTGCTGCCGGTGTGCGGGAACCAGTAGAACTCGAAGTGCTCGTTCTCGGCCCACAGTTCGTCGAACTCGGCGAGCACTTTGTCGAGGGCCATCGGCTCCTCGCGCGCGGTGAGCAGGAACACCGGCTCCACCGCGAAGGTGAGGGCGGTGACGACGCCGAGGGCGCCCAGGCCGATCCGGGCGGCCGCGAAGACCTCGGGGTTCTCCTTCTCGGAGCACACGAGCACCGAGCCGTCCGCGGTGACCAGTTCCAGGCCCTTGATCTGGGCGGCGATGGAGGCGGAGTCGCGGCCGGTGCCGTGGGTGCCGGTGCTGGTGGCCCCGGAGACCGTCTGCTCCATGATGTCGCCCATGTTGGTGAGCGACAGGCCCTCGCGCGCCAGGGCCAGGTTGAGCCTCTTGAGCGGCGTTCCGGCCTCGACCGTGACGGTCATGTTGTCGCGATCAATGCTGCGGATACCGGTCAGGAGCTGGGGACGGATCAATACGCCGTCGGTCGCGGCGATCGACGTGAAGGAGTGGCCGGTGCCGACCGCCTTCACCTTCAGGCCGTCCTCGGCGGCCCGGCGCACGGCCTCCGCCAGCTCGTCGACGGAGGCGGGCGTGACCTCCCGCGCGGGGCGTGCGACGACGTTGCCGCCCCAGTTACGCCACGTGCCGTTCTTCCCGCTCGCTGTCCTGCTCAACGGTGCCTCCCCGACCCGGTGCCGGCCTGCTCAGCCGGCGGTAGCCCAGGAAACCGACCGCGACCGCGACGGCTCCGGAGACCGCCGGAACCCCGTACCCGGCCCGTGCCCCGGCCGCGTCGATGACCCAGCCGGCGATGGAGGAGCCGAGCGCGACCCCGACCGCGAGCCCGGTGCTTATCCAGGTCATCCCCTCGGTCAGCTGTGCGCGTGGTACGTGCTCTTCGATGAGGGACATGGTGGTGATCATCGTGGGAGCGATGGCCAGGCCCGCTACGAACAGCGCCACGGCCAGAAACGGCAAGTCTCCGACCAGTAGGAGGGGGATCATACTCACGCCCATCACGAACACGCCCAGCAGCCAGCGACGTTCCGGCGACCCCTTGAGCCGCAGCAGACCGAACACCAGCCCCGCCAGACAGGAACCGGCCGCGTACAGCGCCAGGACGACGCTGGCGGCGCCCTTGTGACCACGCTCGTCGGCGAAGGCCACGGTGACCACGTCGACCGCCCCGAAGATCGCGCCGGTCGCCACGAAGGTGGACACCAGGACCTGCAGGCCCGGTGAGCGCAGCGCCGAGCCCCTGTCGCGCTGCGAGCGCGGATGGGGCTCGGGCTCGGTGGCCCGCTGAGCGGTCAGCCAGAAAACGCCGACGGCGAGGAAACAGGCCGCCAGCAGCGGTCCGGCCTCGGGGAACCAGACTGTGGACAGGCCGATCGAGATGATCGGCCCGACGATGAAGCAGACCTCGTCCACCACGGATTCGAAGGAGTACGCGGTGTGCAGTCGCGGGGTGCCCCGGTACAGGGCCGCCCAGCGGGCCCGGACCATCGCGCCGAGGCTGGGCACGGTCCCGACGCCGGCGGCGCACACGAACAACACCCAGTCCGGCCACGCGAGGTGCGCGGCCAGCAGCAGTCCGGTCGCGGCCGCCAGGGCGACCAGCGTCGCCGGGCGCAGGACCCTGCGCTGTCCGTGCAGGTCCACCATGCGCGAGATCTGCGGACCGAAGACCGCGGCCGCCAGCGCGATGGTCGCCGACAGCGCGCCCGCGAGCCCGTACCGTCCGGTGAGCTGGGAGACCATGGTGACCACGCCGATGCCCATCATCGACAGCGGCATCCTGCCCAGGAAGCCCGCGGCGGAGAAGCCCTTGGAGCCGGGGGCTGCGAACAGAGCGCGGTACGGGCTGGGCACGGGGGTCTCCGTCGGTCCGGTCACGCGCGCGGGGGCGCTGTGCGGCGTGAGAGAGGGCGGCCCGACGGGCCCGGCGCGCAGCGCGGAGGGCCCGGCAGAGCCGGTAAGGCGTGAAGACAGCTCATACAGCTTACGAACTTAGGCAACCCTCATGCACCCTCGCGTGCCGGGACCGCACCGGCTCGGGCCGGGGGCGCGCCCGGCGCCCCGCCGTTTCCCCGCTGTCGGAGCCG
Source organism: Streptomyces sp. NPDC058291 (assembly GCF_042880855.1). Lineage (NCBI taxonomy): Bacteria > Bacillati > Actinomycetota > Actinomycetes > Kitasatosporales > Streptomycetaceae > Streptomyces > Streptomyces sp. NPDC058291. The sequence goes on along the minus strand of NZ_JBHVYK010000022.1, from coordinate 14,904 downwards.
GGTGGCAGGATCGACTCATGCCAGACGCGCTCGATGCCACCCCCTACGACGCCCTGCTCCTGCTCTCCTTCGGCGGCCCGGAAGGCCCGGACGACGTGGTCCCGTTCCTGGAGAACGTGACCCGCGGGCGCGGCATCCCCAAGGAACGCCTGAAGGAAGTGGGGCAGCACTACTTCCTGTTCGGCGGGGTCAGCCCCATCAACGACCAGAACCGCGCCCTGCTGGAGGCCCTGCGCAAGGACTTCGCCGACCACGGGCTGGACCTGCCGATCTACTGGGGCAACCGCAACTGGGCCCCGTACCTCACGGACACCCTGCGCGAGATGGTCGTCGACGGTCGCCGACGCGTCCTCGTCCTCGCCACCAGCGCGTACGCCTCCTACTCCGGCTGCCGCCAGTACCGCGAGAACCTCGCCGACTCGCTGGCCGCGCTGGAGGCCGAAGGCCTCGCACTGCCGAAGGTCGACAAGCTGCGGCACTACTTCAACCACCCCGGCTTCGTGGAGCCCATGGTCGAGGGCGTCCTGCGATCGCTGGCCGACCTTCCCGAGGACGTCCGCGACGGAGCGCACCTGGCCTTCTCGACCCACTCCATCCCGATCGCGGCCGCGGACGCCTCCGGCCCCGTCGAGGACCACGGCGACGGCGGCGCGTACGTGAGGCAGCACCTGGAGACCGCCCGGCTGGTCGCCGACGCCGTCCGCGAGCGCACCGGCGTGGACCACCCCTGGCAGCTCGTCTACCAGTCCCGCTCGGGCGCCCCGCACATCCCCTGGCTGGAGCCGGACATCTGCGACCACCTGGAGGAACGGCACGCGGCCGGCGTCCCGGCGGTCGTCGTCGCACCCATCGGCTTCGTCTCCGACCACATGGAGGTCCTCTACGACCTCGACACGGAGGCCGAGGCCAAGGCGCGCGAACTGGGTCTGCCGATGCGCCGTTCGGCCACCGTCGGCGCCGACCCCCGCTTCGCGGCCGCGATCCGCGAGCTCGTCCTGGAGCGCGCCGCGGTGGAGAGCGGCCTGGAGGTCGCCCCGTGCGCCCTCGGAGCGCTCGGGCCGAGCCACCACCTGTGCCCGGTCGGCTGCTGCCCCGCCCGCGCCCCCAGGCCCGCCGCCGCGGGCGCCGACAGCCCCTACGCGTGAGGAACGGCGTGACCGACCCCCTGCACACAGAACTGCTCGCGCTCGCCCAGGAGGCCGCCCGCCGCGCCGGTGAGCTCCTGCGCGACGGCCGCCCGGCCGACCTGACGGTCGCCGCCACCAAGTCCAGTCCGATCGACGTCGTCACCGAGATGGACATCGCGGCCGAGAAGCTGATCACCGGCCTGATCTCCGAGCGCCGCCCCGACGACGGCTTCCTCGGCGAGGAGGGCGCCTCCAGCGAGGGCAGCAGCGGCGTCCGCTGGGTGATCGATCCCCTCGACGGCACGGTCAACTACCTCTACGGGCTGCCCACGTGGGCCGTCTCCATCGCGGCCGAGCAGGACGGCGAGACCGTCGTCGGGGTCGTCGCGATCCCGATGCGCGGCGAGACGTTCCACGCCGTGCGCGGCGGCGGCGCCCGAGGGGCCGGCGCCTGGACGGGGGAGCGCGTCCTGGCCTGCCGCCCGACCGCCCCCCTCGACCAGGCCCTGGTGTCGACCGGCTTCAACTACGTCACCGAGGTCCGCACCCGTCAGGCGGACGTCGCGCAGCGGCTGATCCCGCTGCTGCGGGACATCCGGCGCACCGGCTCGGCCGCCGTCGACCTGTGCGACGTGGCCGTCGGCCGGCTCGACGGCTACTACGAGCGCGGCCTGCACGCCTGGGACCTCGCCGCCGGCGACCTGATCGCCCGTGAAGCGGGCGCGCTGACCGGTGGGCGCCCCGGAGAGCGCCCCGGACGCGATCTCGCGATCGCCGCCGCCCCCGGCGTCTTCGAGCCGCTCCAGCGGCTGCTGGAGGACCTCGGCGCCTGGCACGACTGAGCCCGCCCGCTCCGCCGCCCCGGCGGACACGCGAAGGGGCCCCGGCGCTGGATTCGCCGGGGCCCCTGCGCGTACGCGCCTACCGCTACACGCTCGTCGCGCCGACCTCCACACCGTGCTCGGCGGCGAGGCGACGCAGGTCGTCGAGCTCGGCCTGCTCCACCTCGACGAGGAAGTCGTCGCCCTCGTCGCGAGCCCGCGTCAGGTCGGTCTCGGTCGCCCTTATGCGCTGCAGAAGTCCTGCGGTGAATGCATCCATGCTGCGCCCCCTCGTCCTGGGTCGTGGGTCGATGGCACGGGGGTGTGCCGGTTGGGAAGGGGCGATCACGTCTCTCACAGGTGCCCAGCGCTGCCCTGCCGGGCGGCGACGGTGCCGGACACCCACGCCCGCTCTGCGGCAAGCGGACCGCGGTGTGCCCCATGGTGCAGCGGCACATGCAGAGCGTGATCGCGGGGTGTAAAGCCGTCCTCCCCTCGCTCCCTTCCACGGAAACCTCACCGGGACGAGAAAAATTCGCCTTCCCGGGCCCTCACACCCGTCCTTCATCTCGCTCGCACCCGCCTTACCGCCGACTTACGGCCGAAAAGGGCAGGATGGACGCACACACTCACCGAAGACCCCGCCCGCGTGCGTCCAGGACGCTACGCGGGTGGACACAGGAAGGACTGCGACGTGCGCGTACTCGTCGTCGAGGACGAGCAGCTGCTCGCCGATGCGGTGGCCACCGGACTGCGCCGGGAGGCCATGGCCGTCGACGTCGTGTACGACGGTGCGGCCGCCCTGGAGCGCATCGGCGTCAACGACTACGACGTGGTCGTCCTCGACCGCGACCTCCCCCTCGTGCACGGGGACGACGTCTGCCGCAAGATCGTCGAACTCGGCATGCCCACGCGCGTGCTGATGCTCACGGCCTCAGGCGACGTCAGCGACCGCGTCGAGGGCCTGGAGATCGGCGCCGACGACTACCTCCCCAAGCCCTTCGCCTTCAGCGAGCTGATCGCCCGGGTGCGTGCGCTCGGCCGGCGCACCAGCGTGCCGTTGCCGCCCGTCCTGGAGCGGGCCGGCATCAAGCTGGACCCCAACCGCCGCGAGGTCTTCCGCGACGGCAAGGAGGTGCAGCTCGCGCCCAAGGAGTTCGCCGTCCTGGAGGTGCTGATGCGCAGCGAGGGAGCGGTGGTCTCCGCGGAGCAGCTCCTGGAGAAGGCGTGGGACGAGAACACCGACCCGTTCACCAACGTCGTCCGCGTGACCGTCATGACGCTCCGCCGCAAGCTCGGCGAACCCCCGGTGATCGTCACCGTCCCCGGTTCGGGCTACCGGATCTGACCGCCGTGGCATCGACGCCCGCGCCTCCCCAGGCGCCCCCCAAGCCCACCTGGGACCCCCGCAGCCCACAGCTGCCCTTTCCATGGCTGCGCCCGACCATCCGCATACGGCTCACCCTGCTGTACGGCGGCATGTTCCTGATCGCCGGCATCATGCTGCTGTCGATCATCTACCTGCTGGCCGCGCAGGCCCTCCACGAAGGCAGCGGCCAGGCGTTCAAGGTGACCGGGAGCGATCTCCACGTCACCAGTTCCACCTGCCCGCAGCTGGGCGCGGCGACCAACCAGGACCAGTTCAACGCGTTCCTCAAGCAGTGCGACGACATCCAGCGTCAGCACGCGCTCGACGACCTCCTCAGCCGCTCGCTGCTCGCCCTCCTGGGCCTGGCGATCATCGCCTTCGCGTTCGGGTACGCGATGGCCGGCCGCGTGCTGTCCCCGCTCGGCAGGATCACCCGCACCGCGCGCGCGGTGGCGGGCTCGGACCTGTCCCGCCGCATCGAGCTGGACGGCCCGGACGACGAGCTCAAGGAACTGGCCGACACCTTCGACGACATGCTCGAACGGCTGCAGCGCGCGTTCACCGCACAGCAGCGCTTCGTGGGCAACGCCTCGCACGAGCTGAGAACGCCGCTGGCGATCAACCGCACGCTGCTCGAAGTGCACCTCTCCGATCCGGGCGCGCCGGTGGAGCTGCAGCAACTGGGGAAGACGCTGCTGGCCACCAACGAACGCAGCGAGCAGCTCGTCGAGGGTCTGCTGCTGCTCGCCCGCAGCGACAACCAGATCGTCGAGCGCAAGCCGGTCGACCTCGCGGAGGTGGCCGAGCAGGCCGTGGACCAGGTGCACGCAGAGGCGGCGGCCAAGGGCGTGGTGCTCCGCGGTGAGCAGAAAACCGCGGTCGTTCAGGGCAACGGCGTCCTTTTGGAGAGAATCGCACTGAATCTCGTGCAGAATGCCGTGCGGTACAACGTGCCCGAGGACGGCTGGGTCGAGGTGACCACCGACGTCCGGCACGGCCAGGCGGTTCTGGTCGTGTCGAACACCGGCCCGGTCGTGCCGGCGTACGAGATCGATAATCTGTTCGAGCCGTTCCGTCGGCTGCGTACCGAGCGGACGGGCAGCGACAAGGGGGTCGGGCTCGGTCTGTCCATCGTGCGGTCCGTGGCCCGGGCGCACGGCGGTCATATCGTGGCCGAGCCGCGCGAGGGGGGTGGTCTCGTGATGCGAGTCACCTTCCCCGTCTGAGATCATGTCGCCGACACACGCGGGGATGTTCGCTTTGCGCGGAATTTTCTGGGCTGAGAACGGGCTTCACCGTGTGTGATCGATCACAGGGACGAATTTCCGGTCATCTACTCTCCGTGATCATGGATGCCTGTGTAAAGCCCGGAAAATCCGGGTTTTCGGGGGTCCCGATCACGGGAAGTACACGGTGAGACGCCTTTGAAGTGCGGCAATCGGACCGTGTACGGTCCCGATCGCCATCCAAGCCGGTCACTCGTGAGGAGTTCGGTTGGGTGTCGATTGAGTAACAGACCTTGATGTGAGGCAAAATCTCCGCCTCGAGGCGGGCACAAGTCCGGCCTCTCACGCGTTACGTGCGCTGGAGACACCGCAGACACCCAGAGGGGGAGAGGCGAAATGGCTACCGATTACGACACCCCACGCAAGACCGATGACGACGTCGACTCAGACAGTCTTGAAGAGCTGAAGGCCAGGCGGAACGACAAGTCCGCCTCCGCAGTCGATGTCGACGAATTCGAGGCCGCAGAAGGTCTTGAACTGCCCGGCGCAGACCTCTCGAACGAGGAGCTGGCCGTCCGGGTGCTGCCGAAGCAGCAGGACGAGTTCACGTGCATGAGCTGCTTCCTGGTGCACCACCGCAGCCAGCTGGCCCGGGAGAAGAACGGTCAGCCGATCTGCCGCGACTGCGACTGAGGCGGGGTCGGCCGTGACTGGCTCGACCCCTCCTCGGAAGCGCCGCTTCCCCCTGCGGGGAACGGACAAAGGGCCGTCCGACGGCCCTCACGGCGTGCGTGACGACGAGCGGGGCTCATCCGGCACGGGAGCAGTCCCGGCGGGATCTGCCTCGCTCGAACCCGCGGCGGACCGGAGTGACCTCCCGGAGTCGGCGCGGAACGCCGCCCCCGTCGCAAGGCGGAGGGCGGCGGTCATCCGGGACAAGGCCGCCGGCCTGGCCCGGGAAGGCGCCCGACAGGGCGGCAGACGGGCCAGGGCGGGCCTCGGGCACCTGGCCGACCGGATCATCGACATGGCCCCCCGGGTGCCCGTACGGGACCTCCAGACGCTTCGCCGGCAGTTCCCGGGTCTGGGGCCGGAAGAGATCGCCGACAAACTCGTGGCGGGCGCGGCGAACGCCACGTCCACCGTCGGCGCGGGCATCGGAGCGGCGGCGATGCTGCCCGTGCCGCCCGCGATGCCGACCGAGCTGGCCGCGGAGATCACCGGGGTCGCGGCGATCGAACTGAAGCTGATCGCCGAGCTCCACGAGGTCTACGGCGTGCGGCCGGCGGGCAACCTCAAGGACCGCAGCACCGCGTATGTGCGCTCGTGGTCGGGTGAACGCGGGGTCGACGTCCTGAAGCCGTCCTCCATCAACTCGGCCCTCGGCGGCCAGATGAAGCGCGAGCTGCGCCAGCAGATCATGAAGCGCATGGTCCGCGATCTGCCGAACCTGATGCCCTTCATGGTGGGCGCCGTCGTCGGCGCGGTCATGAACCGGCGGGACACCAGAAGGGTCGCCGCGAAGGTCCGGGCCGACCTGCGCAGGATGCAGGTGCCCTGGGACGAGCTGCCGGAACTGCCGGCTCTGGAGAAGCCGGCGGACCCGCTGACCATGGGGGAGATCCCCGGAACCCCCGGCGAACCGGGGCGCTGAATCCGACGTCCGCCCGGCTCCGCCGAAGGCTGCCGGGGCCCGCGGTTACGCCGTCGCCTCCCGCGCCGCGGCGAGGGCCTGCGCCAGGCGCTCCGGCTCCCGCGTCGACAGGTACAGGTACGGCGTGGGGTCGTCCGGGTCGGTGACCTCGACCTTCAGGGCCGTGGGGATGTAGGAGCGCAGCAGCAGGAAGGCGCGGGTGTCGGCCTTGTGGGTGCGCCAGGCGCGCGCTTCCTCGGCGTCCAGGACCTCCGCGTCGCCGAGGGCCGCGACCGGGATCTTCGCCTCGCCCGCGATCAGGGAGTCGCCCACCACGCGGATGCGCAGAGAGCCGTACGAACTGGCCACGACGGCAGCGGCCGCGGTGCCGCCGACCAGGCCGCCGAGCAACGGCAGGGTGCCGAAGGGCAACAGGATCAAGGCCATGGAGACGCCCACCAGGAACGAGACGAACCACCACGAGCGAGGGGCGGTGAGGCGTTCTTCGTAAGGGGCGGCGGAGAGCTGCATGCAGCCAAGCTTGGCACGGTGTCCGGACAGGGCGGACGCGCGGGTAAGGTCTGCGGCTGTGAGTGGTACTTCCGCAGCTCTTGAGCCTCCGGCCGACGCCGTGAAACCCGTGCGCCACCCCGCCGCCCCCGCACCCGGCGAGCTTCTCGGCGCCCACTACGAACACTGTTTCGGATGTGGCGGCGGGCAGGCCCACGGGCTGCACCTGGAGACGCGGGCCGGCGAGGGCGTGAGGGTCACCGCCGAGTTCACCGTGCGGCCCGCTCACCAGGGCGCCCCCGGTCTCGCGCACGGCGGGATCCTGGCGACCGCTCTCGACGAGACCCTGGGCTCGCTGAACTGGCTGCTGCGGACGATCGCGGTGACCGGACGGCTGGAGACGGACTTCGTGCGGCCCGTCCCCGTCGGCGCCACCCTGTACCTGGAGGCCGAGGTGACGGCGGTGGCCCGCCGCAAGATCTATTCGAGCGCCACCGGGCGGATCGGCGGCCCCGACGGGCCCGTCGCCGTCCGTGCCGACGCGCTCTTCGTGGAGGTCGCGGTCGAGCACTTCGTGCGGCACGGCCGTGAGGAGGAGATCCGGGCCGCCATGAGCGATCCGGACCGGATCAGGCGCGATCGCGCCTTCGAGGTGAACCCGTGAGCCGAGACGCGCTGAACGTCCTGATCCGGCGCGTCGACCCCGACGTACCGCTTCCGTCGTACGAGCACCCCGGGGACGCGGGGGCCGACCTGCGCACCACCCGGAGCCGGGAGCTGGCGCCGGGGGAGCGGGCCGTCCTGCCCACGGGGGTGTCGATCGCCCTGCCCGAGGGGTACGCGGCCTTCGTGCACCCGCGTTCGGGGCTGGCCGCCCGATGCGGCGTCGCCCTCGTGAATGCCCCGGGGACGGTTGATGCCGGGTACCGTGGGGAGATCAAGGTGATCGTGGTGAATCTCGACCCGCACGAGTCCGTGCGGTTCGAGCGCTTCGACCGGATTGCCCAACTGGTCGTCCAGCAGGTCGAGAGGGTCCGCTTCCAGGAGGTGGCGGAGCTTCCCGAATCGGCGCGGGCCGCAGGGGGCTTCGGGTCCACCGGCGGGCACGCCGCCGTGGGCGACGCAAGCGGTACAAGCGGTCAGGCCGCCGAGGGCGGCGCGACGGGTGGGAATCGATACGCTTCGGCCGTATCCGACCGGGAAGGACAGTGACGTGTTCGGACGTCGCAACAAGAAGGGTGCCGCCGAAGACGCGGCCGGCGAGGCCGAGCAGGTCGTCGACAGCGTCGACACTGAGGCGGACGACGTAGAGGGTGAGCGCGAGCGCGTGCGGCTCGAGCCGGAGCCCCGGCCCGACGGGCCCTGGGACGACTCCGAGGTGCGCGACCCCGCCGAGGGCCGCGTGGACCTGGGCGGTCTCTTCGTGCCCGGGGTCGACGGCATGGAGCTGCGGGTCGAGGTCGCCGGTGACGCGATCGTCGCCGCGACGGTCGTGCTGCGCGACAGCGCCATCCAGCTGCAGGCCTTCGCCGCTCCCAAGCGCGAGGGCATCTGGGGCGAGGTGCGCGATGAGATCGGCTCCGGCATCACCCAGCAGGGCGGCATCGTCGACGAGGTGGAGGGCCCGCTGGGCTGGGAGCTGCGGGCCCAGGTGCCGGTACAGCTGCCGGACGGCACGAGCGGCTTCCACGTCGTGCGGTTCGTCGGCGTGGACGGCCCGCGCTGGTTCCTGCGCGGGGTGATCTCGGGCCAGGGCGCGGTGCAGCCGCAGGCGGCGGGTCTGCTGGAGCAGATCTTCCGGGACACGGTCGTGGTCCGCGGCGAGGGCCCGATGGCGCCCCGTGACCCGATCGTCCTCAAGCTGCCGAACGACGCGCAGATGGTGCCCGAGGGCGTCCAGCAGCAGGACGAGAGCTCACGCTTCTCCGGCGGCATGGGCCAGCTCCAGCGCGGACCGGAGATCACCGAGGTCCGCTGACCCGCCGAGCCCCTGAACCGCCGAGTCCTCGACCGATCGGCTCGTCGGCCAAGCGCACGGCTGAAAGGGCCGCACCCCTCACCGGGGGTGCGGCCCTTCGGCGTGTCCGGCGCCGTCCCGCCGACCGCCGTCCCGCATGCGCCCTGTCGCCCGCCTTCCCGCCTTCCTCTGCGGGAAGGCTTGACGGTTCATTGGTCCGGACCTACGGTCTCCGCTCAGCGCCTGAGTTCACAAGGGCGCTCTCAGTTCTCATACATGAACGGGAAACGGAGTCTCCGTGCGTCGAGCCGCATTCCTCGTGACCGTCACCTCCCTGGTCCTGGGCGCCCTCGCGTCCCCTGCCGCCCCGCGGGCCCACGCCGCCCCGACCGCGTTCGTCCACCCCGGAGTCACCGTCTCGCGGGCCCAACTGGACTTCGTCCGCACCCAGGTCGGCGCGGCGGCCCAACCCTGGAAGGGCGCCTTCGACCAACTGCTGGCGAGCAAGTACGCCGACCTCGGCCGCACCCCCAAGCCCCGCGCCGTCGTCGAGTGCGGGTCCTACTCCAACCCGAACATCGGTTGCACGGACGAGCGCGAGGACGCGCTCGCCGCCTACACCGACGCCCTCGCCTGGTACGTCACGCGGGACGAGCGGTACGCCGAAAAGGCCATCGAGCTCATGGACGCCTGGTCGGGCGTCATCAAGGACCACACCAACAGCAACGCCCCGCTGCAGACCGGCTGGGCGGGCTCCTCCTGGCCGCGGGCCGCCGAGATCGTCAAGTACACGTACCCGGGGAACTGGGCGAACTCCGGCCGCTTCGCGACCATGCTGCGCGACGTCTACCTGCCCGAGGTGATCAACGGGTCGAACTCCAACGGCAACTGGGAGCTGTCCATGACGGAGGCGGCCATCGGGATCTCCGTCTTCCTGGAGGACAGGGCGTCCTACGACAAGGCGATGGCCAGGTTCCGCACCCGCACCGCCGCCTACGTCTACCTGGCCTCCGACGGCGACCTCCCGAAGACCGTGCCCGGCCAGAACCTGAACACCAGGGAGAAGATCGTCGCGTACTGGCAGGGGCAGGGCACCTTCGTCACCGGGCTGACCCAGGAGACCTGCCGGGACCTCACCCACACCGGGTACGGCATCTCCGCGATCTCGCACGTCGCCGAGACCAGCCGGATCCAGGGCCAGGACCTGTACGGCACCGACGTCGGGGAACGGCTGCGGCAGGCGCTCGGCTTCCAGGCGAAGTACGAGCTCGGCGAGGCCGTCCCGAGCCGGCTGTGCGGAGGCTCCCTCAACCTGGGACTCGGCCCGGTCACCGAGGTCGGCTACAACGCGCTGCACAACCGGCTGGGCGTCGCGATGTCCAACACCCAGACCCTCACCCTGCGCAACCGTCCGGCCGGCGGCAACAACCTCTTCGTCGCCTGGGAGACGCTGACCCACGGGGACAATCCCGCGTGAACCGATCCGGGGGGCTCGTCCGATGAGGGGGCGAGGGGCGCCGGTGCCCGCCGTACGCGTCAGGGTTGCGTCAAAGGCGCGCCTCGCCCCTCGGCTCGCCCCTCCTCCCCGAAGCGTGGGCCGTAAGGTCGACGCTGCGTAAGCAGCACGGACAGGAAGACAATGAGGCCATGGCACGCGGCAAGCTTCGGATCTACCTCGGCGCCGCACCGGGCGTGGGCAAGACGTACGCCATGCTGTCCGAGGCCCATCGCCGCGTGGAGCGCGGCACGGACTGCGTGGTGGGGTTCGTGGAGCACCACGGCCGCCGGCGCACCGAGGTGATGCTGCACGGCCTGGAGGAGGTCCCGCGCCGCGCCCTGGAGTACCGGGGCGCGACCTTCACCGAGATGGACGTGGACGCCGTCCTCGCCCGTGCCCCGAAGGTCGCCCTGGTGGACGAACTCGCCCACACCAACGTTCCCGGCTCCCGCAACGCCAAGCGCTGGCAGGACGTGGAGGAGCTGCTCGCCTTCGGAGTCGACGTGATCTCCACGGTGAACATCCAGCACCTGGAGTCCCTGGGCGACGTCGTGGACTTCATCACGGGCGTACGCCAGCAGGAGACGGTGCCCGACGAGTTCGTCCGGCGCGCCGACGAGATCGAGCTGGTGGACATGTCGCCGCAGGCCCTGCGCCGGCGGATGGCGCACGGCAACGTGTACCAGCCGGACAAGGTCGACGCGGCCCTGTCCAACTACTTCCGGCCCGGGAACCTCACCGCGCTGCGTGAGCTGGCCCTGCTGTGGGTCGCCGACCGGGTCGACGCGTACCTGCAGCAGTACCGCAGCGAGCACCGGGTGTCGGCGATCTGGGGCTCGCGCGAGCGGATCGTGGTCGGACTGACCGGCGGGCCCGAAGGGCGCACCCTCATCCGGCGGGCGGCGCGGCTCGCGGAGAAGGGCGCGGGCGGCGAGGTGCTCGCCGTGTACATAGCGCGCAGCGACGGGCTGACCTCGGCTTCGCCCAAGGAGCTGGCGGTCCAGCGCACCCTCGCGGAGGACCTCGGCGGCACCTTCCACCACGTGGTCGGCGACGACATACCGGCCGCGCTGCTCGACTTCGCCCGCGGGGTCAACGCCACCCAGATCGTGCTCGGCTCCTCGCGCCGCAAGGCCTGGCAGTACGTCTTCGGGCCCGGGGTCGGCGCGACGGTCGCCCGGGAGTCGGGGGCGGACCTCGACGTCCACATCGTCACCCACGAGGAGGCCGCCAAGGGGCGCGGGCTGCCCGTGGCCCGCGGCGCCCGGCTGGGGCGGGCCCGCATCGCCTGGGGCTGGCTGGTCGGCGTGGCCGGCCCGGTGCTGCTGGCGCTGCTGCTGAGCACCGTCCGCCTCGGCCTCGCCAACGACATGCTGCTGTTCCTGGCGGTCACGGTGGCGGCGGCGCTGCTCGGCGGCCTGCTGCCCGCGCTGGCCTCGGCGGCCGTGGGCTCGCTGCTGCTGAACTACTTCTACACCCCGCCCCTGCACAGATGGACCATCGCCGACCCGAAGAACATCGTCGCCATCGTGATCTTCGTCGGGGTGGGGATCTCGGTGGCGTCGGTGGTGGACCTGGCCGCCCGGCGCACCCATCAGGCGGCCCGGCTGCGGGCCGAGTCGGAGATCCTGTCCTACCTGGCGGGCAACGTCCTGCGCGGCGAGACCAGCCTGGAGGCGCTGCTGGAGCGGGTGCGCGAGACCTTCGGGATGGAGTCGGCGGCGCTGCTGGAGCGGGCGGACGACCGCGCGCCGTGGACCCGGGCCGGCCACGTCGGCTTCGGGCGGCCGGTCGAACGGCCCGAGGACGCCGACGTGGAGGTGCCGGTCGGCGACCGCACGGCGCTGGCGCTCACCGGACGCGTGCTGCCCGCGGAGGACCGGCGGGTGCTGGCCGCGTTCGCCGCGCAGGCGGTCGTCGTGCTCGACCGCAGGCGTCTGCAGGAGGAGGCCGACCAGGCCCGCGCGCTGGCCGAGGGCAACCGGATCCGCACGGCGCTGCTGGCCGCCGTCAGCCATGACCTGCGCACGCCGCTGGCCGGGATCAAGGCGGCGGTGTCGAGCCTCAGGTCGGACGACGTGGCCTGGTCCGAGGAGGACCGGGCGGCGCTGCTGGAAGGCATCGAGGACGGCGCGGACCGTCTCGACCACCTGGTGGGCAACCTGTTGGACATGTCCCGCCTCCAGACCGGCACGGTCACGCCGATCCTCCGCGAGACCGACCTCGACGAGGTGGTGCCGATGGCGCTCGGCGGGGTCCCCGACCCGCGGGTGAGCGTGGAACTGGACATCCCCGAGACACTGCCGATGGTCGCCGTGGACGCCGGACTGCTGGAGCGGGCGGTCGCCAACCTGGTGGAGAACGCCGTCAAGTACAGCCCGGGCGGCGCACCCGTGCTGGTCTCGGCGAGCGCCCTGTCCGGCCGGGTCGAGGTGCGGGTCGTGGACCGCGGGCCCGGCGTCCCCGACGAGGCCAAGGAGCGGATATTCGCTCCCTTCCAGCGCTACGGCGACGCCCCGCGGGGCGCCGGAGTGGGGCTCGGGCTGGCGGTCGCCCGGGGTTTCGCCGAGGCCATGGGCGGCACCCTCGACGCCGAGGACACCCCCGGCGGCGGACTCACCATGGTCCTCACCCTCCGCGCGGCCGGACCACGCCCCGAGACACAGCCCGGCCCGGACCCCGAGCCGCGACCCGCGACACCCGCAACACCCGCAACACCCGAAAGGCAGGCCCCATGCTGAGCCCGGCTGGGGGGACACCCCAGGCCCCCACGAGGGTGCTCGTGATCGACGACGAGCCGCAGATCGTGCGCGCCCTCGTGATCAACCTCAAGGCCCGCAAGTACGAGGTCGACGCCGCCCATGACGGCGCCACCGCCCTCCGGCTCGCCGCCGCCCGCCACCCGGACGTCGTCGTCCTCGATCTCGGGCTGCCGGACATGGACGGCGTGGAGGTGATCAAGGGGCTGCGCGGCTGGACCAGGGTGCCGATCCTGGTGCTGTCCGCCCGGCACTCCTCGGACGAGAAGGTCGAGGCGCTCGACGCGGGCGCCGACGACTACGTCACCAAGCCGTTCGGCATGGACGAGCTGCTGGCCCGGCTGCGGGCCGCCGTGCGGCGCGCCGAGCCGGCCGGAGGCGGGGAGGACGAGGTCCTGGTCGAGACCGACGACTTCACCGTGGACCTGGCGGCGAAGAAGGTGAACCGGGCCGGCAAGGACGTACGGCTGACGCCCACGGAGTGGCATGTGCTGGAGGTGCTGGTGCGCAACACCGGCCGCCTGGTCAGCCAGAAGCAGCTGCTGCAGGAGGTGTGGGGGCCGTCGTACGGGACGGAGACGAACTACCTGCGGGTGTACATGGCACAGCTCAGACGCAAGCTGGAGGCGGACCCCTCGCATCCGCGGCACTTCGTCACGGAGCCCGGGATGGGGTACCGGTTCGAGCGATAGGCCGCCGGGCGGACCCGACGCGAACCGGGCGTCCCCTCGGGCCCGCCGAGGGCAGCGCCGCTGGTACGGCCGCGGGTACGGCTCTGTCGGCGGGCCCCGGTACGCTTCAGATATGAGCGCTGTTCCTCGTTCCGAAAAGCCGGTGGGCCGGTTCCGGCGCATGCTCGACCGGCTCTCCTCGTCGCAGGAGGACCTGGAGTCGGAGGAGCTGCGCGAGGACGCCGAGACGGCCGGATGCACCCGGATCGGGGACTGCCAGGACCGGCAGATCGTCACCGTTACTGGTACCTTGCGCACGGTCACCCTGCGACCGCGCGCCGGAGTCCCGGCCCTGGAGGCCGAGCTGTTCGACGGCACCGCGGCACTCGACGTGGTGTGGCTGGGCAGGCGCTCCATCGTGGGGATAGAACCGGGGCGCAAGCTCATCGCATCGGGCCGGGTCTCCATGAGCCGCGGCCGCCGGGTGCTGTTCAACCCCAAGTACGAACTGAGACCCCTGGGTAGGGAGTAGCCGGTGACGTCGCTCGACGAGCCGACCGAAGACACGACCGCGGAGGACACGGCCGCGGCCGACGCCCGGGCGGTGACCGAGGCCGCGCTGTTCGAGGCGTTCGGCGGGGCCCGCGGAATGGTCGAGACGGTGGTGCCCGGCCTGGTCTTCGTCACGATCTTCACGATCAACAAGAACCTGCACATGTCCGCGATCGCTGCGCTCGCGGTGTCGCTGGTCCTGGTCGTGGTCCGCCTGGCGATGAAGGACACGGTCAAGCACGCCTTCAGCGGGGTCTTCGGCGTCGCGTTCGGCGTCGTCTTCGCCATGATGACCGGCAACGCCAAGGCCTTCTACCTCCCCGGCATGCTCTACACGCTGGGCCTGGCGCTGGCTTACATCGTGACGACGCTGTGCGGGGTGCCGCTGATCGGTCTGATCCTGGGCCCGGTCTTCAAGGAGAACCTCTCCTGGCGGACCCGCAACCCCGGGCGCAAGAAGGCCTACGCCAAGGCCAGTTGGGCGTGGGGCCTGATCCTGCTCGCCAAGTGCGCGATCCTCTTCCCGCTGTACCTGTGGGCCAACACCGCGCAGCTGGGCTGGGTGCTGGTGGCCCTGAAGATCCCGCCGTTCCTGCTCGCCGTCTGGCTGACCTGGGTGTTCCTGGCGAAGGCGCCCGCACCGATCGACGTGTTCGCGGAGATGGAGGCGGAGGAGAAGGCCGCTGCCGCGGCGGAGGCGACGGCGGAGGCCGGCGGGCGGCACCGCCGCGAGGGCTAGAACGCGCCGGACAGGCTGACGGACACAGGTGAGGGGGCGCCC
>NZ_JBHVYK010000021.1:0-101862 GCF_042880855.1 Streptomyces sp. NPDC058291 | reverse complement strand
AGTAGTACGTCGCACTCTTCTGCGGCAGATCGTGCGGGAGATAGGCCCATTGGCAGCCGGTCCGCCCCTGGTAGAGGATCGCGTTCACGATCTCCCGCATGTCGTAGGCGCCCTGATGACCGCTGACCGAGCGGTGCCGGCCCTTCCACGCGGTGATCACCGGCTCGATCAACAGCCACTGCTCGTCCGATAAGTCACTGGGATACGGCTTGCGTTCACTCACCCGGTCACATCACCAGATCACCAACGGGGACCGGCAGATTCCGCCCCGCCGCCACACCATCAGGCGACAGCAGACCCACTCAAAGACTCACGAACCGCTCACTAAGAAGTGTTGACAGTCCACCGTTTCACTGCGGTACTACCGCAGTTTGGACGTCGCCACTGCCGTCACCCCAAGCAACCCGGCACTGATCATCAGGCTCAACCTCATACCCTCGGCGAAGTCATGGGCAACCAGTGAACCAAATACGGCAATCCCGAGGCCGCCGGCCATCTGGCGGGCCGCGTTGAGCACGCCGGCCGCGAGACCGGCCCGCTCCGCCGGGACCGCGTCCATCATCAGGGCGGTCAGAGGCGGCAACGCCAGCGCGCAGCCAAGACCCATCGGCACCAGGAGCACGGACACCAGGCCCGCAGGCGTGCCCTCGCCGACGACGAGAAGAATCAGCGCCCCGATCGCTGCCAAGCTTTGGCCTACCGCCATCGGCAGCCGCGGGCCGTAGCGCTCGGCCAGCCTGCCCGAGAGCACATTGGTGACCGCGATCAGGCCGGTCATCGGCAGGAACACCAATCCGACGTACAGCGCTGAACGGTCCTCGTGCATGGCCAGGAATAGGGAGAACAGGAACATCACACCGTAGAAGACCACGCTGCACGCCGCCCCCGCCGCAATGGCAATGCGCACAGCCGGATTGCGGAACAGGTCGAACGGGACAACAGGGTGTGCCTGGCGTGCTTCGGTGAGGAAGAAGGCGACAGTTGCCACCAAAGCGATAGGGAACGCTATCAGCCGTATCTTCCCCTCCTCGATCACTGCGATAGCCAGGGCGGTAAGAGCCACTACGGCCAGGCCCTGCCCGGGCATGTCCAAAGGCGCCGGGTTGCGTTTGGACCGCGGGGCTCGGACGAGCAGCAACAGAGCGGCTGCCCCCGCCGGCAGGTTGATGAAAAAAATGGCTCGCCAGTCCCACAGCGTGGTCAACGCGCCACCCGCAATCGGACCAAGGGCCATCGACACCGAACCGCCGGCCGCCCACGCAGTGACCGCACGGGCCCGCTTGACAGGATCTGTGTACGCCTGTCGCACCAGTGCCAGCGAAGCGGGGAGGACGAGAGCCGCTGCAATTCCCTGTACCGCGCGGGCGACAATGAGCGCCAGAAGGTTTGGTGACAATCCGCAGACGACGGAGGAAATGGTAAACATCACGATGCCCATGGCGAAGGCTCGACTGGCGCCGACCCGGTCCGTGAGAGCGCCACTGGACAAAAGCAGCGCTGCGAAGGCTAATGTGTACGCGTCCACCACCCACTGCAGCCCGGACACTCCGCCGCCAAGACTGGAGCTTATGAACGGCAGGGCCACATTGACCACGGAGGTGTCGAGCGTGATCAGGGAGAAACCGAAAAGCGCCGCCACGAGCGTGAATCCGGAAGACGCTTTCCTGGAGGTCAATTCCCCGTGAGCGTGGGCAGATTCCTCACCCCGGGGCGGCCGATTCTTTAGCATGGATCAATGCTGCGCAAAAATGATGCCACACAGCAGTGGCCTGAACGCCAAGGATCCGGAGGTTCTGGCCATGCCGGCAAGGACGCCCCACCGTGTTGCCGTCGTCACGCCCTCCCCCGTGTCGATGTTCAACCTGGCCATCCCGGACATGCTGTTCACGAAGGTCGAGATCGACGGCGCCCCGGGCTACGAGGTGACCATCTGCACCAGTGCACCAGGCCCGGTGGCGACCACCAGCGGCCTGGACCTCAACGTACACACAGGACTTGACGCCATGATGGACGCCGACACGGTCCTCCTCGCCGGCTCCGGTCGACATGAAACGCCAGATCCGGCCACCGTCCACGCGGTGAAGGAGGCGGCCGCTGCGGGCAAACGCATCGCTTCCATATGCAGCGGTGTCTTCGTTCTCGCCGAGGCAGGCCTCCTAGACAGCCGCAGCGCCACCACGTACTGGAGCCTCGCCGGTGAGCTGCTCGACCGGTACCCGAGCCTTACCCTCAAGGGCGACGTCCTTTACGTCCAGGACGGACAGGTGCTCACGTCCTCCGGTTACGCCGCCGGCATCGACCTCTGCCTGCACATCATTCGCACCGACTACGGTGCTGCAGTCGCCAATGAGGTCGCCCGTCTTGCCCTCGTCGCACCTGTCCGCCCCGGCGGCCAGACCCAGTTCACTCAGACCCCTCTGCCGCCGGTGCGCGGCACCGCCTGCACCGACACCCGCGGTTGGGCCATGCGCAACCTCGACAAGCCCCTCACCCTCACCGACCTGGCTCGTCACGCGGGCATCTCCGTACGCACGCTCACCCGCCGTTTCCACGCCGAGAGCGGAGCCAGCCCGCTGCAGTGGCTGCTCCACCAACGCATGGAGCGCGCCAAAGAACTTCTGGAGACCACAACCCTTTCCATGGACCGGGTGGCCGACGCCTGCGGTCTGGGCTCTGCTGACTCTCTACGCGCCCATATGGTCCGCCGCACCGGTCTGACACCAAGCGCCTACCGAGCACAATTCAGCCACTTGGGCACCACGAACGGGCCGGCCACACGGTGAACCGTTCCTGATGCTCCAGCGCGGTTTCGCAACCGTGTGCCGGGCCCCACAGGGACGGGTACGGCCACCGCACGATCACCGATTGGTGCATGGACAAGCAAAGATCGTCTGCAGGGCCGGGGCCCGCCACTGCTCGCCGAACCGGCGGGGCCGGTGACATGGGTTTGGCGGCGATCGACGCCTGGCTGTGCTTCGAGGACGAAGCCGGCTTCCCGATGACGCCGCCCACCGCACGCATCTGGGCCCGGCGCGGACACACACCCCTCACTTGAAGGTCAGTCGACGGAGTCTTCGGTCCATACGAGCGTCCCGGGGAAATCCGGTGACTTCCCACTCGTCGCCGCCCGGCAGTATCGCGATCCAAGGAGGTGGTGAGGCCAGCAGGTTCCCGACGAAATCCAGGGCACCAGCGAAGGAGCGCCAGAGGGGATCACGTTCCCAGACGAAGCCAACTGCTGAATGTCCCACTCGCCCATACGGCCTGTCCTGGTGTCGACCAGGGGCTGGATAACGCTCAGCGTCGCGAACGGAACGAGGAATGGTTTATCTCCTTCTGTCAGATTTTTGTCATCGGGCGCTACTTCAACCAGGCCGCACGATTCTCGAGGATGTCCTCGACGCCCAGCAGCGTGAACTCGGGCGGAAGAATCACGGTCAGGCCTGAGCCGTTGTGGCGGAGCAGTGAGCGTTCGACATCATCCGGCAGCTGCCCGCCGACAGACTCGTACAAGGTGTCCGGGTCTGCGCGAGTACACGGAGCCGGCCACGGGTCTTCCTCCGGCGCGCTGGGCTATCCAGCGCTCGATCTTGCTCCGCGACTCCTCGACGCTCACGCACCCTCCTGCATCCGACCGGAAGCCAAGGATCCCAACTCATCAACGGCGAGGACACCCACCGGAGTCCAAAGACGGGTTACCGGTAACGGCCTGACTGCCTGCGTCGGTTCGGCCTGATCGCGTCCGTTTCCGCGTCACCTTTGGGCGCGAGGAGTGGGCAGGTACTGGCCGGCTTCGACACCGGCCGCTGAGCGGGCATGCCTGCCCCGGGCGCGCTGAGACCTTCTGGGGTGGGCGAGCCGCGTCCCGCACGGCATGACCGCACTGACGGCGATGCGGACCCCGCCGAGCTGGACCTTCCCTCTCTCCCTCGCCTGGCATCCGGTCAGGGTTGACACTCCTGGCTATAGGGGTTAGCTTCTGGCTAGACGCATTAGCGCATAGCTATTGCGCTTAACGAGCAGGGAGATGTCATGGCTGAGTTTGTCTCCGTCCCGGGTGGCACCATCGCTTATGAGGCCGCTGGAGAGGGCCCGCTGGTCGTCCTGGCCCACGGCATAGGGGACAGCCGCGCGGCGTACAGGTTCGTCGTGCCGCGTCTGGTGGCGGCGGGGTATCGAGTGGCGGCGGTCGACCTGCGGGGCTGTGGCGAGTCGAGCGCGCAATGGCCTTCCTGCTCGCGCACCGACATCGCGGGCGATCTGCTCGCGGTGATCCGCCACATCGACAGCGGCCCGGCCGTCCTGGTCGGCCACTCGATCTCCGGCGGCGCCGCCACCATCGCGGCCGCCCAGGATCCCGGCCTGGTCAGAAGCATCATCGAGCTGGGCCCCTTCACGCGCGCGCAGTCGATCAAGCTCGGCGACTTCCGCTCCAAGAGCTACCGCAAGGGTGCCTTCCGGCTGCTCGGCGCCGCCCTGTTCGGCAGCGTGGGACTGTGGTCCCGCTATCTCGACCACGCCTACCCGGGCCGCAAGCCGGCCGACTGGGCCGACCGGCTGGCCGGCATCCGGGCGATGCTGGGCGAGCCGGGCCGAATGGGGGCGTTGAAGAAGATGGGGCAGTCGGCGCCGACCGACGCCGGCGCCCAGTTGGGCAACATACGGTGCCCCGCCCTGATCGTGATGGGTTCGCTGGACCCCGACTGGGTCGATCCGCGCGCCGAGGGCGAGGCGATCGTGGCTGCGATGCCGGCCGATGTCGGAGAGCTCGCGGTGGTCGAGGGAGCCGGCCACTACCCGCACGACCAGTACCCCGAGGAGACGGTGTCCCTGATGCTGGCCTTCCTGGAAGCACACGCCCGTGCCTAGGGCAGGTCTTGATACAAAAGCCGTCGTCGCGGCGGGAGCAGACCTCGCCGACGAGGTCGGTCTGTCGGGTCTGACCATGGGGCTGCTGGCCGACAGGCTCGGCGTACGGCCACCGTCCCTGTACAAGCACGTCGCCTCCCTGCACGAACTGCGGCACGGCATCTCCGTCCAGGCCAAGCGCGAATTCGCCCATCAGCTGGCCCGGGAGTCCGTCGGCCGTTCCGGCCCTGACGCGGTCCGGGCGTTCGCCGACAGCTACCGCCGCTGGGCCCTGGAGCATCCCGGCCGCTACGCCGCCACCGTCCCCGCCCCGGTGGCCGGTGACGAGGAGGACCGCCGCGTCAGCGAAGAGGCGTTGCAGGTTCTGCTCGACGTCCTCGCCGGTTTCGGCCTGCCCGACGCGCGCGTGGTCGACTCCGCACGCGCCATGCGATCAGCACTCCACGGGTTCGTCACCCTCGAGGGCACCAATGGCTTCCAGATGCCCCGCGACGTCACGCGGAGTTTCCACTTCCTCGTCGACACCCTGATCGCCGGCCTCAAGGCCGACCCTCCTGACCGCGCCTTTGAAGGATGACATGGCCGCCACCGACCCCTCCCCCTCCAGCCCACAGGCATCAAGCACCGTAAGGACCAAGACGCAACGGCCGCCGGGGCACGACTACCTCCGAGGCGGCGTGCGCGTCGCCGCCGAGGTGACCGCTTGGGTGTGCACCCCCTGGGCCCTGTGGCCGCACTCCGTCCCGCTGGCGATCGGCGCCGTCGTGCTGCTGATCGGGCTGCCCGCCATCTTCAGCACCCCGGGCGACCGGCCCGGCGCAGAACCACCCGTCGCGGTGCCGGGCATCGTCACCATCCTGCTGGTCGTGCTCCACCTGGTGGCGGCGGCAGCCTCCGCGTGGGCACTGTGGGGCACATGGATCGCCGCAACAGTGACTGTCCTGTGCCTGGTCGTCCCGTTCACCGAGCTACCACGCTGGCGAGCTCTCCTGAGCGCGACCCACGATCGAGCTGAGCGCCCAGCACGCCGGTGACCGCCCGAGCACGGCCTTGCTGGAGGACGCTCATCGGTGTTCAGGTCCAGCCACAGCAGGCTGGCACGAAGGCACCTCGTACATGCAGCCCGTTTCCGCACGCCGGAAGACATCGCCAGATTCCTCGCCCCGGACAAAACCAAGATCAAACCGACGTGTTGATTCCCGGCAGGCCCTAAGTTGTGTGATGACAGTCGGCGGATTCGGCGGAACGCTCGGCAGAAAGCCAGTGGAGGGACCGGTCGTGCGAGCACGGCCAGCGCCGCGCGGACACGGCTGAGACCGACCGCGTCCGCGTCTTGCGCCACTGGCCTCAGGCGGTAACGAGCACGTCTTCCGCCACCTTCGCAGTGTTGGCGAGGGCGACATCGGACTGGTCAGCGATGTTGTTGGCGAGGGTGTTGCCGTTGCTGCTGCCATTACTGCTGGTTGAACCGTCGTTGCCGGCGTTGGCGCCTTGGTTCTGGCTGCCGATCAGGAGGGCACCGACGTTTTCCCCGATGGTGTTGGCCGACGCGGGGGCGGCCGTGGCAATGAGAGCGGCGCCGGCGACGGCCGCGGTTCCGAGGGCTTGGGTGAAGATCTTGGGCATGCACGGGGGCAACGACTGCTGCGAGCGGTCGGACACGGGCGATTGAGAGAGCCTTCCTTCTCGTTGAGACGGCCTTCCCGAAGCGCGCAGGCTGCTGGTGTCTGCTGACCCGGGGCCGCAAACGCCACAGGCCCCGGCGGAAGAATCGTCCCCGGGGCCCGATGTGTGGAGTCGTGCTGTTCAACGACGGTGTGATGCCGGCGTCACGGGGGTGCGCGTATCCGTCGGCGCGTTCAGCTCGCCGCCCTCTTGGAGGGCGACTGAGGTGCACGGCCGCTCCGGCCGGCCCGCGGTCTCCGCGTTTTCGGCTTTATGGTTTCGGCCGCCGCGCGGCGGTGCGGGAAAACCGGAGGTGGGGGGCCGGCGGCCACCGGAGATCGTCGACGAGAACGTGGCCGCCTACGAGAAGATCCGCGACGCGCTCACCGTCGGGGCGCCGATCACCGTCGAGGGGACGATGGAGTACGCGCCCCAGATCATCCACAGCATGGTCACCGGCACCCCGCGCACGGTCTACGGCAACGTCCCCAACCGGACCCTGATCGACAACCTGCCGGCGCACGGCGTCGTGGATGTGCCGTGTCTGGTGGACTCACTCGGCGTCCAGCCCACCCGCGTCGGCTCTCTGCCACCCCAACTGGCGGCGCTCGACCGGACGTACCTGAGCGCGAACGACCTGCTGGTGCGGGCCGCGATCGAGAACGAGCCGCGGCACATCAGGCATGCGGCGATGACCGCCCCCGCCACAGCCTCCACCCTCCCCGTCGAGGACATCTGGCGCCTGTGCGACGACATGGTCACAGTGCACGGCGACCTCATCCAGCCGGGACTACGTGCCCGCCTGGGCTCATGAGCGGCGCAGAACCGGCCCGGTGCCCGAGAACCACCGGCGGAGGCGTGCCCGGGCCGTGGTGCGGTGCAGCCACAGGAAGGCGACTTCCACGAAGCAGCCCGGTGTCTTCCGCTCACCGGTTGGGACGGGCCAAGCGATTCAGCGGTGCCATGCCGCGTTCGACGCCATACACAACGCCATTCCGGCTGAAGTCTCTTGGCGTTGCTTCCCTACCGCGGCGAGGAATCGACGGAAGATGAAGCCATGGCCGACCGTGATGATTTCCTGGCGTGGGTCAGGACCGCCCTGTACGAGGCGGAGCTTGCGCTGCACAACGGCAATGCGGGCCCCCGCCGGGCGCTGTGGTCGCGCAAAGAGCCCGTGAGCGTCCTGGGAGCGTGGCGCAACGCCGGCGGCCAGCAGGAACTCGACAAGCTCTTCACGACGCTCGGCAAGAGCTTCTCCGAGTGCACCTCGTACGTGTTCGACCTTCAGACGTACGACGTGTCGGGGGACATGGCCTACACAGTCGGTCTCGAGCACACCTCCGTCTCCGTCGACGGAGAACCGCGCACCTACACCTTGCGGGCCACACAGGTGTACCGCCGCGAAGAGGGCGAGTGGAAGGTCGCCCATCGCCATGGCGACACGGTGCCCGGGTGAGGGGATCGAATACTCGACTCGGATGCAGCGCATCTTGGGCGCGCCCGCAGCACGGTGTCGGCGGCTCGGGGAAACGGAATGACGGCAACGACGTCACCGCGCCCCGAGCCGACCGCACAGGGACAGATCGCAGTGCCGGCCGTGCTCGCCGAACCTCGAACCGCTCGTAAAAAACCGTCAACTCTTGTGGGCGGTGACGTCGTGGATCGCCGAAAGGTACGTCGGGCGCGGGCCTGCGCTCAGGTCGTCGCCAGTGCCTCGGTGGGGGTCAGCCGTGAGGCGCGGATCGACGGGTAGACGCCGGCGGCCATGCCGACCAGGACCGCACCTGCGAATCCGCTGCCCACTGCGGTCGGGGGAATGACCGGCGGCCAGTCCTGGTAGGCGGCGTAGCCGAGGACGGCCAGGCTGCCCAGCAGGGTGCCTGCCGCACCGCCCAGGGTGGAGAGGGCGACGGATTCGGTGAGGAACTGGATTCTGATCTGGCCCCGGTTGGCACCCAGGGCTCGACGCAGTCCTATCTCGCGGCGGCGTTCGAGGACGGATATGAACATGGTGTTGGCCACCCCGATGCCGCCGACCAGCAGAGCGACTCCCGCGAGTCCCAGGAACAGGGCCGAGAAGGTGTTCTCGGTCGCCCGTTTCGCCGCCAGGGCGTCGGAGGGCCGGCTGACCTGCACGACACCGGGCAGCTCCGGATTGATGGTGGCGGGCAGAACCCGGCGTACGTCCTCGATCGCGTCTTCTCTTGCCTTGACGTAGATCACCGTTGGATGTCCGTCGAACCGGAGCTGTTTCCGGGCGGCTTCCCAGCCGACCAGTACCGAACGGTCGAGGTCGGGGGCAAGCGTCACCGGGTCCAGGATTCCGATCACGGTGAACCAGCGTTTGTCGATGTAGATCTGCGGGGCGGGATCATCCGGGTCCAGCTCGGCGAACCCGAGCCGGGAGGCGGCTTCGGAGCCGAGGACGGCAGTCGGGAGTTTCTCGGTGGCGGCGTTGAGGAACTGCCCCGATCCGACTGTGCCGTTGACCGCTTGGAGCACGTTCCGCCTGGCCGCCAGCACGGCCAGGCCGCTGTATTCGCCGGCGTCGATCCGGTCGGAGCGGTGGACGGTGGCGTGGGTGTTGGCGACAGCGCTGCTGACGGTGACGGGGGCGATGCGGCCGACCATGTCCACCGACTCCTCGGGGAGGAGTACCGGCGGATCTGCGCCCGGTGTCGGCCTGGCTTGCAGCGCGTTGGTTCCCAGGGCCACGAGTTCCTCCATCAGTGCCTTCTGGCTGGAGGCGGGAATCCCCGTCACGACGATCATTGTGGCGATGCCGATGGAGATGCCCAGGGCGGACAGCGCCGCCCTGACCTTGCGGGTACGGATGCCGAGGAGTCCGAGGCCCAGCAGATCGGCCGGTGCCAGCCGTACGGGTTTCGTACCTGCGACGAGCCGGCTTCCACCGCCCGCCGTGTCGGCCCCGGGGCGGGCCCGACGGCCGACGGGCCCACCGTGCGCCCGTCGGCGGCGTCCACCGCCTTCGCCGGTGGTGGGCTGTGTCGGTGCTTCGGTCATGCGTGGCTCCGCGTCAGCGTGTCGGCCACAATCCGGCCGTCCAGGATCTCTACTCGGCGGGGCAACTGTTCGGCGATGCCCCGGTCGTGGGTGATGAGCGCGATGGTGGTTCCCTCTTCGTTCAGTCTGGTCAGCAGCTCCAGGACCGCCCTGCCGTTGGCTGTGTCAAGGGCTCCGGTCGGCTCGTCGGCCAGGACCAGGGACGGTTCGTTGACGAGGGCGCGGGCGATGGCGACTCGCTGCCGTTCCCCGCCGGAGAGCTGGTGGGGCAGGTGGCCGACACGGTGGGCGAGCCCGACCCGGCCCAGTGCCTCGACCGCCAGTGGACGCCGCCGGTGGCGGCTCACCCCGGCGTAGAGCAGCCCGGTGGCAACGTTCTCCGCGGCGGTGAGCCCATCGGTGAGGTGGAACTGCTGAAAGACGAAGCCGAGCCAGCGGCCGCGCAGGGCGGACAACTGCCGGTCGGAGAGCGCGGCAATGTCCTGGCCACCGATTTCGACGGTGCCGTGGGTCGGCCGGTCCAGCGTGCCCATGACGTTGAGCAGAGTCGACTTTCCCGATCCGGAGGGGCCGACGATGGCGACCAGTTCGCCTTCGCCGATGGTGAGCGAGACCTCGTCCAGTGCGGTGACTCCGCCGGGGTAGGCCATGCTCGCGTCGCGTACAGCCAGCACCGGCGGGGCTGCGGGAAGACTCACGAGGCTGTCACCACCCTGGTGCCTTCCTCGACGTGCGGTCCGGTGATCTCGACCATGCCCTTGGCGAACATCCCCAACTCGACGGGCCGGAGCGGCCCGTTCTCCACCTGTACCGCGTAGCCGCCCTCGGACAGGGCCAGCAAGGTGCCGACCGGAACGGCCAGTACGCCCTTCTTCGTCTGTCCGGTGAACCGCACTTGGACCGCGGCGGAGTCGATGTCCGCCACCTTGCCGGCGCTCGTCCTGGCCAGCGAGACGGTCACCGTCACCTTGGCCGGCCCGGCGGCTCCTTCCGGGGCTCCTTCCTCGGTCTGAACGACGGTCGAGATGACCGAGACCTCTCCGGGGACCTCCGAGGCGTCGGGCAGCTTGATCGTCACCTTGGCGCCCTGTTTGACCGAGGCGATGTCGGGGGCGTCCACCGGCACGGTTACGGATTTGGTGGTCGCGGTGAGAGTCATCAGCTCGCCGGTGGCGGCGTCGGCGCCTAGCTGGGTTTTGACGGAGCTGACGCGAACGGCGCCCTGTGTCACCACGATGTCGCTCACGTCGAGTACGCCGGTCGCTGCCGCTCCCGTGGCGGTCTGCCAGCGCCTGACCGCGTCCATGAGATCCGCGGTGAGTACTCCGTCCCCCTCTTTCACCTTTGTTTCCTCGCGGGTGGAGGCCGTCGGCGTCGGCGCGTCGGCCTCGTCGGTCCGCCCGTCGGGGGCACCGCTGGTCTTTGCTTCGGGCGCCGCCGACGCATTCGGGGCGGCCGGCCCGGGCACCGGAGTGGCGGCCTTCCGGACCGTGCTGCCCACACCTGGCTGGGAGCCAACGTTGTATCCGAGTGCCCGGAGATTGTCGGCGATCACCTTGATGTCGCGGCCGACCAGGCCACGTGTGTCCAGTCTGCGGAACATTGGTGTGCTGCCGTAGAACACGCGTACCGGCCGGTCGTCGATGCGGTAGAGCTGTTCGTTCCGGTCGACCTTGGCGCCCGGGGCCGGCAGCCAGGTAACTCTGCCACTCGCGGCTCCCTGAACGCTGAGCGGGGTTCCGTAGCCCAGGGTGCCGCTCAGCTCCATCTCATTGGACAGGTCCGTTCTGATAACCGCGACGGTGCGCACTTTCGTTGTCTTCTTGACCGCGGTGCCCGCTCCGCTGTCGTCAGCGGCCCATTTGGCAGCGCCGACACCTGCTGCGGCCACTGCGAGGGCGGCCAGGGCGGACAGCCACCGCCGCCGGCCCTTCGCGGGTGTAGCGTCGCCGGTCCTGGAGACAGCTCGCTTACTTCTTGCCACCGAACGCCTCCACCTCGCACTCCTTCTCGATCCTGTTGTAGTTGGGGGGCAGATTGCCTACATAGTTGTAGCCACTGCCGTCCGGGAGCGCGTTGGTCTTGACTCCTCGCTTGTCCATGCACTGGAGCTGCTCGCGGAAGTCGTCCATGTAGTGCGGATTCTTCTCCTTGTCCAACTCCGGTGGCTGAATGGGCTTCTTGGCCTTGCAGGCTTCCGCGGCACCGCGCATGGAGGGCGACTTCGTCTCAGGAAAAACCCATTCGCTTCCGGAGTCGAGGGCCCCTCCGCTCTTCGAATACGTAGGCACACCGTTCTTCTTCAGGCAGGCCGAATACGCATTGTTGATGAGCCGCTGTTCCTCTTCCGTGCTGTCCAGGCGGAGTTGCACACCCTCCGATCCGGGAGCAGTCGTCTTCCTGTCGGCCGTACCGGCCTTTCCCGGCCCGTCGAGGGAGGCCACATCGGACTTCTGGCCGCTGTCGTCTTCTGTCTTTGATCCACCACAGCCAGTGATCAGCGCGAGAGTGGCAATTCCGGCAAAGAGACCGACAACGGGCGAGCGCAGCAGACGGGTTGTCCGTGGCCCGGAGGTGAGGTTCGTCATGACCGCCACTGTGAGCGGTAGTTATGAAGATCTCGACAGGACGATGACAGGACGATGACAGGATCTCGACTCATCGGTTTGAGCGCGACTTAAGGTCGATCACATGTGCGCACACGTCCTGATCGCTGAAGACGACAAGAAGCAGGCCGAGGTGATCCGCCAGTACCTGGAGCATGCCGGCTACACGGCCACCGAGGTCTACGACGGGTACGCCGCACTCGACGAAGTGCGGCGCCGGCCGCCGGACCTGCTGGTCCTGGACGTGATGCTGCCGCTTCTCGACGGACTGCAGGTCTGTCGCGTTCTCCGGTACGAGACGGATCTTCCGGTGCTGATGCTGACCGCTCGCTCCACCGAGGAAGACCTCCTGCGCGGCCTCGATCTGGGCGCCGACGACTACATGACCAAGCCGTATAGTCCTCGAGAGCTGATGGCCCGCATCCGGACCCTGCTGCGCAGACCACGGCAGGCCACGTCACCGGACCGCCACACTCTGCGCGCGGGCCCGCTGAGCGTGGACCCGGTCCGCCACGAGGTCTTCATGTCAGGGCAGCCGGTTCTCTGTACCCCGGGCGAGTTCGCGCTCCTGGCCGTTATGGCCGGTCAGCCCGGTCGGGTGTTCAAGCGGGAACAACTCCTGGAACTTACAAGAGGTTCCGACCGATTCATCAGCGGCCGCATCATCGATGTGCACATCGGCAACCTCCGCAAAAAGATCGAACCCGATCCGCGGCGGCCGGTCCACCTGGTGACCGTCTTCGGTGTCGGATACAAGCTGATGGACGGGCGGACGGGGCACGTGGAGAGGGGCGGCCATGTCTCGCCGTGACGCACCTCGGCGACCCCGACGCGGGGTCCCGCTGCGCAATAGTCTGCTGGCGCGGCTGATGGCTGCCTCGGTGCTGGTCGCCGTGTGCTCGATCGGCGCCACTGCCTGGCTGGCGGTGCAGACCACCACCCAGGCGATCCAGCAGGAACGGGGTCAGGTCCTGGCGGACGACACCAGTGTCTACAGCGAACTGCTGGGGTACGCCGCCGTTCACCGCGACTGGGACACCGTGGCACCCCTCGTACACGACCTCGCGGAACGCACGGGACGACGTATCGTCCTGACCTCGAAGGCCCACCGCCCGATAGTGGATTCCGCCGACTCCGACGCTCCCGCACCCACGACGGTCTCCGCGGTCATCGACCCGCTGCGCACCGACTCGGGACCGCTGCCCGGTACCGGCGTCCCGGTCGGCGCAGGCGGCATCGACCCTCGTGCGACGGGCCCGTACCTGTTGCCCGAAGACGAGCGTTCCCAGCTCGGCCAGTGGGCGGACAAACAGCTTGCCTGCCTGCGCGATCTGGGAATCAACGCTCAGCGCATCGACAGCCCCAGCGGTCGTCCGACCGTGAAGTTCAACGCTGCCCGGCTTCCGGAGCCCGACGACTGTTATCTCCCACTCGATGAACCCACCGCCACCGAGAGGGAACCCCTCGCCCGGCTCAACACCATGGTCGGCAACTGCCTGACTGCGGGAGGCCGCGAACTCCCGCTGCCTCGCCAGTACGCGGTGCAGGTCGGGCCGGACTTCTCCTGGACCTCGAAACTGCCCCCGGACGAATACACCGACTTGATCGAGGACTGCACTGTCGAGAGCCGCCGCACACAACTGCGCGCCTATGTGGCTCCGGCCTCTCTGCTGTACCTCTCCTCTCCCGGGGCCGCCGACACACCACAGTTCGACCTCTCAGCAGAAAACCGCACCCGCATCATCGGCGTCACCGGTCTGGTACTGGTACTCACCGTCGGAGTGACGGCGGTGATCGCCTACCGGCTCGTACGCCCGCTGAAGGCGCTCACGGACGCCGCCCGCAATCCGAGCCGTCCGTACCGACCCGTTCCGGTGAGCACGGGAAACGAGATCGGTTATCTCACGGAGGCATTCAACGAGATGTCCGAGCGCCGTGAGCGGCTGGAGGAACAGCGCAAGGTCATGGTCAGTGATGTCGCCCATGAACTGCGCACGCCGCTCACCAACATCCGCAGCTGGCTGGAGGCCGCCGAGGACGGCATCGCCACACCGAACCCGGCTCTGGTCACCTCGCTGTTGGAGGAGGCTCTGCTGTTGCAGCACATCATCGACGACCTCCAGGACCTGGCGGCGGCGGACGCCGGCAAGCTGAGGATCCACCCCGAAGTCGTGCGCCTCGCGGACGTTCTGCATCATGTCGCTGCCGCGCATCGGGCCTCTTCCGACACCGCAGGGGTCCGGCTAACGGTCGAAGGCGAGGCCGACATCGACCTCACCGCCGACCCCGCGCGACTGCGACAGGCCGTCGGCAATCTGGTGTCCAACGCGGTACGCCACACAGGGCGGGGCGGAAGCGTCACTCTCTCGTCGTTCGTAGTCGGTGACGAAGTCGTCATCGAGGTGGCCGACACCGGCACGGGCATCGACCCCGATGACCTGCCCAGGCTCTTCGAGCGTTTCTGGCGGGCCGAGAAGTCACGCAGCCGCCACACCGGAGGCAGTGGCCTGGGGCTTGCCATCGTCCTCCAGCTCGCGCACGCCCATAACGGCACCGTCACCGTCACCAGCACGCCCGGAGTCGGATCCGTCTTCGCCCTGCGGCTGCCTCGCATGGGCGCGGGCGGCTGGTACAGCCGCCCGCTATCGACCGATACCGCCGCGAGCCAGGGAGTTCGTATCCGCAAGAAGTAGCCTGCGTAGCGGGGCCCCGGCGTCCCGTTCTCCCACCCCGACACAGTCGAGGCACGGCTGGCGGGCAGCCCGGAATCTTGCACACGGGCTATGCGGCCGCTGTGGCGCGAAGGGGCGGGGATCGAGGTGCTGCCGCCCGACTGCGCGCGGATCGTGGCCCTGGTCCAGGTGCGGTCCAGACGTCGCCAGCAGGTCTGTCCCGAGCCGAATCCCAGTTCCAGCGGCAGGAGTTGCCAGGCGATGTCGTTGCGGAGCACGTACAGAATGCCCTGTAGACACAGTCGATCCGCCACCGGCGGCGGGCCTGGCGACTTCTCCGGCCAGGGTGGCAGCAGCGGTTCGATCAGCGCCCACAAGTCGTCGTCCACGATCCAAGGCCGAGTGCTCACACCATCCCGAACGGCCGAATCGTCACATCGGCCACGCCCGACCAGGGCACTTCAACGAGATCCTGTTACGAGCTCTAATACTCCAGCAGCGGGTCGTGTCCTGAGCTGGTGGTTGTCGTTGTCCTGGTACGGAGGGGATGACTGAAGTCGGTTGCTGGGCTAACAAGTTGGAGTCGGTGTTCGCCCGGGTGGCGGGCCGGTTCGTTCGGGCTGATCTGCGGTGGCGGATGCGGGACTACGTCCGTGGTCTGCTGGGGCGGGCGACACGCAAGAACGGCTGGCAGCTCGCTGAATGGGCAGGTCACCGTACTCCGGACGCTTCCAGCGGCTGTTGAACAGCAGTGTCTGGGACGCGGACGCCCTGCGCGACGACGTCCGTGCCTACGTCGGCGAACGGCTCGGACCGGACGGAGTGCTGATCATCGACGACACCGGGTTCATCAAGAAGGGCACCACCTCGGCCGGGGTGGGCCGGCAGTACACCGGAACCTCGGGAAAGATCGACAACTGCCAGATCGGAGTGTTCGCCGCCTATGCCACCAGCTCGGGCCGAGCCCTGGTGGACCGGGAGCTCTACCTGCCCAAAGCCTGGAGGTCCGACCGTGACCGCTGCCGGGCGGCAAAGATCCCCGACG
The DNA here is from genome assembly GCF_042880855.1 of Streptomyces sp. NPDC058291. Lineage (NCBI taxonomy): Bacteria > Bacillati > Actinomycetota > Actinomycetes > Kitasatosporales > Streptomycetaceae > Streptomyces > Streptomyces sp. NPDC058291. Next base: position 85,981 of record NZ_JBHVYK010000021.1, on the reverse strand, counting down.
AACGCGGCTTCGCGACCAAGGGAGAGCTGGCCCGGGACATCGTCCGCCGCTGCCTGGCCACCGGCCTGCCCGCCAAGTGGGTCACCGCGGACGAGGCCTACGGGCAGGACTGGCACTTTCGCCGCCTGCTCGAGCAACTCGATGTCGGCTATGTGGTGGCAGCGCCCACGTCGCAGCAGATCAAGTCCCTGGCCGACATCTGGCGCATCGACCAGCTCATCGAAGAAGCACCCGGTGACGCCTGGCAGAGACTGTCCTGCGGTGACGGGGCCAAGGGCCCGCGGGTCTACGACTGGGCCGGGGCCAAGCTGCCCGCCAACATCATCTTCGACCCCGACCCGCCCACCCACCACCGCTGGGTGATGGCCCGCCGCAGCCTGTCCGACCCCGAAGAGGTGGCCTACTACCTGGCCTATGCACCCGTCGGCGTCGAGATCGCCGAGCTGGCCCGGATCGCCGGCTCCCGCTGGGCGATCGAGGAGTGCTTCCAAGCCGCGAAGAACGAATGCGGCCTGGACCAGTACGAGGTCCGCCGCTACATCGGCTGGTATCGGCACATCACCCTGGCAATGCTCGCCCACGCGGTCCTGACCGCGCTCGCCGCCCAGGCCAGCGAGGCGGCAAAGGGGGCTGCAGAAACGGATCAGCCCTCGTCCCGCTCACCGTGGCAGAGATCCGGCGCCTCCTGGACACTCTCCTGCCCCACCCACGAGCCGACCGCGATCCCATCACCCACGCGCTGAAGTGGTCGGCCTGGAGAAGACGACGCCAAGCCGTCGCCCGCCGCTGCCACTACCGAAAACGCAGCTGAGGACACGAACCGCTGCTGGAGTATTAGGCCAGGTCAGGTAGGAGGCCGCGTCGGGAGGGAGCCCGGGCCCGGTCATTAGAGTGACCGCATGGACATGCGGAGGATCGTCGCAGTGCTGGCCGAGGAAGCTGATCAGCAGATCCACGACCGTGTATGGGAAGTGGAGCCGGGCGACCGCGCACTCGCGCTTGCTACCGAAGCCGGCCTGCGTGAGTCGGCCCGCCGGACGTCCAGGAGGCCTTGCCGCAGATCGAGCGGCTCGAACACCTGCGGGAAACGCTCGCCGTCCTGGCGATCTCCCTCGCGCGGGTGTACTGGGACCGGCGGCAGCGCGGTACCAGGACGACGGAGCACGAAGACTGCCGCCGCCTGCCCCACCCCGGCAAGGCCTCCCTGCTCGACACTCGTGTAGTCCGTATACAGGTCAACGTCGAAGCCCACGCCCGTACGTCGGTCACGCTCGTCGTCCTCCTGGACGGCGGGGCCGACGATGGGAAACCCGTTCTCGCTTCCCGCGAAGGGATACCGCCCGTGGTAGCGGGTGAAGCCGCAGCGGAATCCTCCGCGGAGGCGGAGGTAGATCTGGGCAAGAGGCTGCTGGACTACTACCACACGTTCATGGTGCAGGAAACGCAGTACCCGGGCCATGCTCCGCGACCGAGGCGCTTGGTGCCGACTGGAGGTGGGGGATTTGTTCACCGTGCATGTCGGGTGGGACCACATGGCGGCGCACGAGGGGGCGACACCGCTCACCTGGCCCTGCCCGTCCCATTCTCCGAGGCCAGCGGTTTCGCCCAGCAGACCGTCGTGGAGACCCTCCAGGCAGAAGGCGGTATAGCCGCCGGTGCCGTCCTGGCCGAACATGCGGCAGCCATCTCCGTTCAGGCTGCGTCGGGGACACCTGGAGTGTCGTGCAGGACAGCACTCTGCTTGAGCGGGATGCGTCTCATGTTGATGGCGGCGACGGTTGCCATGCCGTCGCGGAACGCCTGCGCGGTGTCGGACGGCTGGATGGTAGTGGTCTGCGTGGTGGCGGTCATGACGGGGCCGGCTTCGTGAGGCGCGGGTCGAGGCCGTACTGCTCGTGGGCGCCGAGGTTCTCGCGCAGGGTGGGGCCTTCGTAGTCGTCGTGGAACAGGCCGCGTTCCTGCAGGATCGGGACGACCTGGTCGACGAAGGCGTCGAAGCCGTCATGGTAGCCGTCGACGGCGATCGAGAAGCCGTCGCAGGCCCCTGCCTCGAACCACTGTTGCATGTGGTCGGCCACGTCGGCGGCGGTGCCGGCGACCACCGGGTGGTAGTCGATGACACCGTGGGCGAGTACATCGCGCAACGTCCAGCCTTCCCGGGCCACTTCGAGGGCGCGCGTGGAGCGCGGGTCGTGCGGGCTGGGCACGGCGTCGACGAGCTGGTCGGCGGTCAGCGGCTCGTCGAGCTGGGCGAGGCCGAGCGGGAGGCCGATCATCGCGCCGAGGTAGCGGACACGTTGGTTCAGGTCGACGACCTCGTCCAGGAAGCGACGCCGTTCCAGGGCGGCCTGGCGGGAGGCGGCGATGGTCGGCATGAAGCCGGCGAGCATCTTCACCTCGTCCGGGTCGCGTCCGGCGCGCTTGGCGGCGTCCCGCAGGGCCTGGCGCTGGGCGCGGGCGTCCTCGATGGTGTACGGGTTGGCGTAGACGCCGCTGGCGTAACGGCCCGCGAGTTCCAGGCCGTAACTGCCGCCGCCTGCCTGGAAGATGACCGGCTGACCCTGCTCGGACGGAGGGATCGGCAGCGGGCCGCGGGAGGCGGCGTGCTTGCCCTGCAGGTTGACCGGCTGGAACTTGTCCATGTCGGCGAACCGCTTGCCGTCGACGTCGAGCAGCCAGGCGTCCTTCTCCCAGCTGCCCCACAGTGCCTGCACGATCTGGATGACCTCGTGGGCACGCTCGTACTTCTCCGCGCGCGGCGGGATCGTCGCGCCGAAGTTCGCCGCGGCGGCGGGGTCGGAGGTGGTCACCGCGTTCCAGCCGGCCCGGCCGTTGCTGATCACGTCCAGTGCCTTGAACTGGCGGGCGAGGTTGTAGGGCTCGGTGAACGTGGTGGAGGCGGTGGTGACCAGGCCGATCCGCTCGGTCTCGCGCGCGAGGACGGTCAGGACCAGCAGCGGGTCGATCATGTGGTGTGGCGCATGGTGGTCGAGGTCGACGTCCAGCACCGGGGTGTCCGCGATGAACAGCAGCTGGACCTTTCCGCGCTCGGCGGCCTGCGCGTACCGCACGAACTGATCCATGTCCGTGTAGCTCTTCAGGTTCGCACCCGGCAGCCGCCAGGCCCCGGGCGCGGCCCCGTATCCGCCGCCGAACTGCATGCCCAGGACCATCTGTCGGCTTGTCACGGTTACTTCTCCAGACCAGGCGATGAAAAATTGTCAAAACCGTGCAGGCGCCGGGCCCGGGCCAGCCAAGTGGCTGCCCGGGCCCAGGCGCCGGATGGTTCCTGCGGGCGGAGGAACTACGGCCTGTCGAGGACTCCGGGAGTGCAGGACCACGCTCCGCTGCAGCGGAACCCGCTCATCATCCGGTCACCTCGGCAGATCCCTTCCGCCTCCTTCTGAACGGCCCGCGTCAGGGGGCGAGTCGGATGCGTTCGCCGGTGATTGCGGCGCGTTCGATGCTGTCGAGGAGGCGGTGGCGGCGTACGGCGTGCCCGAAGTCGGGTGCCGTGCGGGTCCCCTCGGTCAAGTCGTCGTGGAGGTCGGCGTACGCGTGGGCCAGGGCGTAGCCGGGTTCGTCGGAGCGGCCCGCAATGGAGGGGACCCGCTCGTAGGTGTCAGGGACGGCGAGTGCGGTGAGTCGGGCGTCGTTGCCGCGGGCGCCGTGCAGGGTGACGGGTGCCAGCTGCAGGTGCCCGCTGGACGCGGTGACGATGAGATCGCCGTCGGTTCCGTTGATCTCCCAGTGGAAGTTCGTCCCGCGGGAGGAACCTCCGCGATAGTGGACGGAGGCGACGGCCCCGGTCTCCAGGACTCCCGTGACCGCGAGCTGGTCGGCCGTCGTCATGGTCGTGCTTTCGCCGGTTTCGGCGTTGGTGACGCGGGGGCGGCGGACCGCCGTGGTGGCGGTGATCTCGGTGAACTCACCAAGGACCGTCGACAGCGCGTCGATGGTGTGTCCGAAGGGGATGGTGAGCATGGTGGCCCCGTTGTCCCGGTCGAGCAGGTACTCGCTGCCGGAGGAGAACGTGGGTCCCCAGGCACCGCCGGAGGCGATCATGCTGGTGGACAGCACCTCGCCGACGTAGCCCTCGGCGACCAGGTCGCGCGTATACCGCAGGGCAGGGTTGGCACGGGCCTGGAGGCCCACGAAACCGCGGACGCCCGCACGGGCGGCGAGCCCCGCCAACTCCTCCGCTTCTGCGAGGCCGTTGGCCAGGGGCCACTCGCACAGGACGGTCTTGCCCGCGTGCAGTGCCGCCTCGACGAGCCTGCGGTGGTGGGGGACCTTCACGGTCACCACCACCAGGTCCACTTCGTCGCGACGCACCAGTTCCTCGGCGCTGCCGAAGGCCAGTGGGATGCCGTACTTCTGCCCGGCGGCCCTGGCGGACTCGGCGCTGCTGGCGCTCAGCGCGCGCAGTTCGAACTTTCCCTTCAGTGCTTCCAGGGCCGGCACATGGGCGCGGGCGGCCCAGCCGCCGCGCGCGCTCAGCCCGATGATGCCGACGCCCACGGGAGATTGGAGTGGTTCGGTGGCTGAGACGGTGAATGACATGGTGGTGGGTCTTCTCTTCCTGCCGGTGACGAGCGCAGTGGGCTCTTACGCGTCGAGGATGCTGGGGGTGTCGTGCAGGACCACGCTCTGCTGCAGCGGTACCCGCTCCGTGCGGAGCGTGTTCACCGGTGCCGCCGGGTCAGCCATGCCGAAGGAGATGCCGAACAGCAGCTTGAGCTCCGCGGGGACACCCAGGAACTCGCGGACGGTGTCGGCGTAGACGCCGAGTACGGTCTGGGGGATGCCGGCCAGCCCCCGGGCCGACAGTGAGAGCAGGAAGTTCTGCGCGTACATGCCGATGTCGCCGGCCGTCCGCACCCCGTCGCCGAGCGCCGGCATGAACAGGAAGGCGGCATGGGGAGCGCCGTAGAACTCCAGGTTCTCGCGGACCGCCGCCCGCCGGCCGTGCCGGTCCGAGCGCTCGACGCCCCGGGCCCGGTAGACACTCGCGCCCAGGGCTTTCGACCGCTCGAGGTAGATGCCCTCCTCGCCGTAGCCGTCGGTGAAATCCGGGGAGGTCCGCTCCTCCTCCTCGGCCCGGAGCAGCTCTTTGGCCAGGGCGTCCCGCGCCGAACCCGAGACGACGTGCACGGTCCACGGCTGGGTGTTGCTGTTCGAGGGGGCCCTCTGTGCGTCTTCCAGCACGCCGCGGATGTCGGAAGGGGACAGGCCGGTGGGCAGGAACCGCCGGGGGGAGCGTCGGGAGCGTGCGATATCGGTGAAGGCTGATGCGGTGCCGGGCAAGGCGGTTCCTCTCCATGGCGCGCAGTCCCCGCTTCGGCCACCGCGGCGCGGCGCAGTACGGCAGGCCACGCAAGGAGGCAGCCGGCGTGAGGGCCGGGTGCGGACGCACCCTTGCGGGTACCGGCAGGCTTGCGGATGCTCGCAGGCAGCGGCGTGCCGGGATTGCAGGCCGCAGCGCAGGGACTGGGCGCTCTTCGTGTTCGTCGTGTGTGTTCGTGGCGGGCCGGCGCTGCCGCCCTCGTGCCGTTGCGTGCCCGAGAGCCCTGTCGGGTGACTCAGCGGTGGGCGGCGCGGTTCATCTCGACGATGTCGTCCAGGGTGGCCGTGGCCGGGCGGGCGGCGAGGCGCTCCGGGAGGCTGTCGCGGATGGCGGCGTCCTTGGCGCGGTCGGCCGCGGCCAGGGCCGCCGGCAGCTCGTCGAGGGTCAGCTCGGTGCAGTAGGCGGGGCTGTTCGGCTGCTGGCGCCAGGAGTCGGCCAGCGTGCCGGCGTCGTAGGGGTCGAAGCCGGTGTCGTCCACGAGCCGCATCGCCACCCGCCGCGCCTCCTCAAAGTCGCCGGCGACCGGAATGGCGAGGCGGCCGGGCGTTCCGGCCGGCACGCCCCGGGTCCGCTGGGTTTCGGCCAGGGCGGCGTTCCACGCCTTGACCACGGGGCGCCCCAGCTGCTTCGCGTTCCACACGCTCTCGACCTCGCCGTTGTCCACGGCCTCGATCTGCCCGCTCAGGAACGGATAGTAGTTCGAGGTGTCGATGACGACCGTCTCGGCGGGGACCGAGGCGAACAGGCCGGCCAGCTCCCCCGCCACCCCGAACGGGATGGCCAGGACGATGACGTCCCGGCCCTGGACGGCGTCGGCGAGGTCCGTCGCACGGGCCCCGGATTCCAGCACCTCCGCCCGGACGGCCTCGGGACCGCGGGCGTCGGCCACCTGGACGTCGTGACCGGCCGTGCTGAGCTTGGCAGCGAGGTTCCCGCCGATGGCACCAGCGCCTATGACAGTAATTTTCATGATTTGTCCTTTGGGAGGTTGCACTGCCCCCCGTGGGCAGCGCAATGTGAAGGCCGGGTGGTGGTACCACCTGGTGTTGCGGGGGTCAGGTAGGGGCCCGGCGTCTACGCCTGGGTGTCCCGCTCGCGGTAGCCGCTCGCGATGAGCGTGCGCAGCCGGTCGAGCGGCTCCCCCTCGGTGCCGGTTCCCTTGATCCAGGCGACGGAACAGGCCGCGAGGAACAGGTCGTGCCCGCGCACCGACGCGCGCACGCGCCCCGCGAGCTGCGCGGCGCGCACGTACTCATCGGTGGCGGAGATGAGGATGTCGCAGGGAATCGTGAGCGGGCTGTCCGGCTCCTGCGCCCTGGCCGCGGCCATGAGTGGTTCCGGAAGGCCGCTGTAGGCGCTGAAGTAGTCCTCCATCGCCCGAAGCCACTGCTCCAGCGCCTCGGCGGGGTCGTCGAGCTGCTCGATGTCCGCCTGGCGGGCCACCAGCTCCTCGGATCGCGTCTGCAACACGGCCGCCAGCAGCGCCTCCCGGGTCGGGAAGTGCCGGTACAGGGTGCCGGGCCCGACGCCCGCCTCCTTGGCCACCGCCTCGAGGGAAGTGCCGACCCCGTGCTGCAGGAAGTGACGCTGCGCGGTCTCCAGAAGGGCAGCGCGGTTGCGCTGGACGTCCGCGCGGGGCTTGCGTCCCCGCAGTTCACCGGCGCTCATGCGCCCTCCTGCCTGTCCTGATCCTGCGGCCGCATCGAAACGGATGCTGCCTCCGTATGTATTCGAGAGTAAAACGGAGGCGGCATCCGGTCAAATCGGCGGCCCCCGCCACGGCGCCCGGGCAGCACAGGGGCCCACCTGTCTGGCCGCAGCGCGCAGAGCAAGAGCCGTGCGGAAGTGGGTGGTATCCCAGCGCCCCTGACCGGGTTCGGGACACAGGTCTCCAACTTGTTCGGCCCCTGCTGCGCCGAGCCCTGACCCGTCTCCCGGCCCAGGACGTCAGGGGGTGAGGTGCTGGTGCCCTATGACGGAGAGCAGTTCGAGTTTGCTGTGGCTCTCCGTGCCGGGGCGAGTGGTCAGCACCACCAGGGTCTGGGCGCGGTTCTCGGTGAACAGGAGCTGGGCGTCGACGTCGATGCGGCCGAGTTCGGGATGGAGGACGGTCTTGCAGTCGTCGTAGCGTTGGGCGACCTCCTGAAGTTCCCACATGCGGACGAACTCGGGGCTGTGTTCCTGGAGTTCGGCGAGGATCCGGGCGGCTCGGGGGGTGTCGCTGCCAGCTGTCAGCGCGGCCCGCAGGCGGGCTGCCTGGGCGCGGCCGTGGCGTTCGTGGGTCTCCTCGGGAACCATCAGACGCTCGGCCGGGTCCATGAACCAGCGGTAGTAGCCGCTGCGGGCCAGACCGGTGTGCCGGGTCTGGTCGCCGAGCAGTGCGATGGCCAGGGGGTTCATCGCGAGGGTGTCGAGCAGGTCGGTCTGCACCAGGGCCGGTGAGTCGTCCAGGCGGTCCAGGACCCGCAGCAGCGGCGGGCTGACATGTTCGGAGCGCTGGAAGCGGGCCGGGGCGTTGTGGCCGATGAGCACGAAGAGATGGTCGCGTTCGTCCAGGGTCAGCCGCAGTGCCCGGGCGAGAGCCGCGGTGATCTGGACGGAGGGCTGCGGAGCACGCTGCTGTTCCAGCCGCGCGTAGTAGTCGGTGGACATGCCGGCGAGCTGCGCGACCTCCTCGCGGCGCAGCCCTTGGATACGCCTGCGCGGCCCCTCGACCAGCCCGACGTCGCGGGGCCGCAGCGCTTCACGCCGGTGGCGCAGGAATTCCGCCAGTTCCTTCTTGTCCATGCCCCCATCCTCGCCGTATCCCGGCCGGCTATCCAGAGACCGCCGATCCATGGCTGAGCAGTTCTCTCCCGCCCGCGCGAAGCCGCTCATGAGGCCGACGCCGAGGGCGCTCGCGGCGGGACGACCCGATGGTCCCTTGACCTGCATGACCCGCTGGGGAATTCGCTGACCGTCGACGGGGGACCGTCGACGACGCCCGAGCCTCGTCGCCGGGCCTGGCCGACACGACAATGTGCGCCGTGTCGGACGGGCGCTCGCGTGCCCGTCGGAGCCGGGTCGCCTCCCGTGCGACGGCCGGGGCGACGCGGCGCTTCCCCTGCCGTTCCGCGTTTTCGGTGAGGTCCTCCCCGAGGCGGTCCAGTTCGCGTTCGTCCGTGATGTGACCCGACAGGACCTGTCTGCGTGCTGTTGTTCCGCGTCGGTCACTACAGGTCGGTCAGCTGCTGGCGATCATGGCGAGGACGTCGTCGTAGGAGCCGGTGGCCACCGCGTCGCGGATGAACCTGGCGCCCTCGACGACAAGCTCCTTCGCGTCGGGCTTCTCGCGCAGCAGGTCGAGGGTCTGGGTGAGGAAGTCGTCCAACGGCATGGCGTGGTCGTTGTCCTGCTGGCCCAGCAGGGTCGTGCGCACGCCCGGCGGAACCATCTCGATCACCTGGACGCCGGCGTCGGCACCGGCGAGCTGGATGCGCAGGCTCTCGGAGAAGGAGTGCAGCGCGGCCTTGGTCGCGCTGTAGGTCGGCGTGCTCGGATACGGGACGAACGCCAGCGCGGAGCTGACGTTCATGACGACCGCGTCGTCCTTGCCCGCGAGCAGGGGCAGGAAGGCGTACGTCATCCGGATCGTGCCGAGCAGGTTGACCGTCACGTGATCCTCGGCGACCTTGAGTTCGGCCGGGTCGAGAAGGTTCTCCCGCAGCATGATGCCGGCGTTGTTGACCAGGACGTTCAGCCCCGGGTGACTCGCCGCCACGGTCTCGCGGACCCGGGCGATCGAGTCAGGATCCGCGACGTCGAGGACGAGCGCGTCGATGCCCGGGTGCTCGGTGGTGATCTCGTCGAGGAGCTCCTTGCGCCGGCCGGCGACGATCACCTTGTTGCCGGCCTCGTGCAGACGCAGGGCCAGGCCGAGGCCGATGCCCGAGGTTCCGCCGGTGATCAGGATCGTGTTGCCGGTCATCTTCATGGGGGTCTTGCTCCTTCGGTACGGCGGGCCGGTGAGCGCCCGCGACCTCGACCGTAGGGGCGCCCGCGCAGGGGCGGGAGAGGAAGGTTTATCCATGGATCGGCGCTCCCTGACTGAGCCGTATGGCTTTGTTGGCGAGTTACGAGAGCGCCTGTAACTCAGTGTGGAGAGCGCCCTCTTCCACGGGAGAGTGATGTCGCTGAGTTTTGAGAGCGCCTGGATGCTTGCTTCGGGACCATGGTTGTGCTCTGCACGACGAGGGGTCCCGGGTGCTGCCGAAGTCCAAGGTCGATCTGTAACGCGGCGATCCGCCGTGATGCGAAGGCTGGTCTGTCGAGCCGTGCTCTCCAGCGGAAGTACGGCGTCGGGTTCCTGACGGTGCAGAAGGCGTTGACGTCGGCCTGGCCTGAGCCGCGCAAGAAGCTCCCGCGGCCGACGCGGCTGGATCCGTACAAGCCGTTGATCGACGAGATGCTGCGGGCCGACCTGGATGCGCCACGCAAGCAGCGGCACACGGTGAAGCGGATTTTCGAGCGGCTTCTCGACGAGCACGGTGCGGACGAGATCTCGTACCAGATGGTCCGTGGATACGTCGCTGACCGGCGTGAGGAGATCCGGGTCCAGGCCGGACGAGGTGTGGTGGAAGCCTTCGTCCCGCAGACGCACAAGCCTGGAGCGGAGGCGGAGGTCGACTTCGGCGACGTGACGGTGCGGCTGGCCGGCGAGCTGGTGACCTGCTACCTGTTCGCGTTCCGGCTGTCCTACTCGGGCAAGGCCGTCCACCGGATCTTCGCCTCGGCAGGTCAGGAGGCGTTCTTCGAGGGCCACGTCCACGCTCTCAACACGTTGGGCGGGATGCCGACCGGGAAGGTCCGCTACGACAACCTTAGGGCCGCGGTCGCCCAGGTGCTGGGCTTCTCCCGGCATCGCGTCGAGGCCGAGCGCTGGACCGCGTTCCGCTCCCACTACGGGCTGGAAGCTCTCTACTGCCAGCCCGGAATCCGCGGCGCCCACGAGAAGGGCGGGGTCGAGGGGCAGATCGGCTGGTTCCGCCGCAACCACCTCGTCCCGGTGCCCGAGGTCGCGACGCTCGCCGAGCTGAACGCGATGATCGACCGGTGGGACCAGGAGGACGAGAACCGCCGGATCCGGTCCCGTCCTCGCACGATCGGCGAGTACTTCGCAGCCGAGCAGCCGCTGCTGGCGCCGCTGCCGCAGGAGCCCTTCGAGACGGGTCGGTTCTTCACTCTGCGGGTCGACCGCTACAGCCAAATCAGTGTCCGAACCAACCGCTACTCGGTGCCGGTCCGGCTGATCGGCCGGAGCGTCCGAGCGATGCTGCACGCCTCCGAGCTGATGGTCTACGACGGCCGGGACGAAGTCGCCCGGCATGAGCGGCTGATCGCCAAAGGCGGCACCCGCCTCGAACTGGACCACTACCTGGAAGCTCTCGTGCGCGAGCCCGGCGCCCTCCCGGGAGCGACCGCGCTCGACCAGGCCCGCTCCGCAGGCCGGTTCACTCCCGTCCACGACGCCTGGTGGGACGCTGCCGTCAAGGCCCACGGCGAGCGTGACGGCACCCGCGCGCTCATCGAGGTCCTTCTCCTCGGCCGCCACCTGCCGCACGAGCATCTAGGCCGTTTCTTACGGATCAGCGACCAGCCAGTGGTGTGATGGGTCCATGCGGCGTGAGAACTGTGCGCCCAGGAACCACATAGAGGTGTGGCGTCAACGTGCCCTGCCCGGAGCTCCAGAACAGGTGAGGCTCTGGGCAGTGTTGCGTGGTTCGCTCCTCCCGCTCTTGGTCTGGGCTGTTGTCGCATACGTCGTGTACTTCGTCTACGGCCCAGTCGTGGCGGTGGTCCTCGGCGGACTCTTCGCGGTGTCGTTCCTCGTGGGGTTCGGGCTCCGCCGTAGGGCCGGACACTCCGGTCGATGCAGCATCTCCGGTGCCGTGGGCGGTGTGCTCGACAAGTCCATGGCCGGGTTCTGAGGCGTTGCGGCGAAGGCTGCCCGTCGTTGTACGGGTGTGTTGACTGACGCCCAGTGGGCCTGGATCGAGCCTTTGTTGCCGAACCGGACTCCTCGTAGAGGTGGAAGATGGCGTGACCATCGGCAGGTCATCAATGCCATCGCTTGGAAGTACCGGACGGGATCCCCGTGGATGGATCTACCCGCGGAGTTCGGTTCTTGGAAGGGCGCCTACAGCCGACTGCGGAACTGGGCGATCGACGGGACCTGGCAGCGAGTGTTCAACATCGACCGGTCGGTGGAGTTCCTGGACCTGGTCACCGCCTGCCACGCGTTTGTCGCGGCGGCCGGCCGCGTCGTCCCGGGCAGCAGACCACCGCTCTGCCGCGCTGTCCTGTGAACAACGACCTTGTGCGGGCGCCGCTGGACTGAGCCCCCGCGCACCGTCGTGCACGGGGGCTCAGGAGCATGCCGCCTTCCCGTATCCCTCGCGCAGGCCGCTGCTCGGGCGGTCCTCGTCTCCGAGCCCGCTCCCAGGTAATCCGGAACTGCTGCATGGGCGGATTGGTGATGCTCGCCAACTGCGCCCCGGGATGTTCGTGCAGGCCGTCTGGGAGTGCGCCGGCTCCAGCCTGGTCCGCAGGCTGGGCCCCGCAGACCGGGTCCGGCCGGCACAGCGAGATCTTCACACCCGCCTCGGCTGGACCCTCGTCGAGGTCGGTCCGCGGCTCGCCTCCGCGCCCCGGACCGCCGTCACCGTCTCCTAGGCGTGCCGGGTCGCGGGTGCAACCTCCGGCGCGGGAGGATCGGAGGGCGGCCTTCCCCATGTCGCAGTTCTGTAATAGCAGTTGACGGGCCTCGTCTGCCTGATCTTGACTTCATAGGTCGATTCGCACAGCGTCACACGATGCTCAACGCAAACGGGGAAACCATGCGTGTACGTCGAGCCATGACGGCTCTCTCCCTGACCGCCACCCTCGCTGTTCCGGGGCTGCTTCTCGCTGCCGCTCCCGCCGAGGCGGCCTCCGGCTGCTACATCACGGCGAGCTCGGCGAACATCCGCTCCAAGGCGTCGGCCGGATCCACCAGCCTCGGCGTGGCCTACAAGAACAACAAGTGCACCGAGAAGAGCTCCACCTATGCCGGGGGCTACACCTGGTACAAGGTCAAGATGACCACCGGCAACGCCAAGGGCAAGACCGGCTGGGTCCGGGACGACCTGATTCACGTGCCCGAGGACGACGTCCACACCTGCATTCCTGAGGACACGGCCTGCCACACCGGCTGATCGGCCGGCGCGAGAAGGGGCCCCGCCGCCGTGGGCGGCGGGGCCCCTCGCGTTCTATCCGAGACGGCGAAGTACTCGTCCGTGACCGTCCGGTCGGCGATCCGCGCGTAGACACGCGTCATGGACAACGGCCGGTGACCGAGCTGATGCTGCTGGCCGCCGTTCTGGTCGGCTTGGCCCCGGCCCGCGTAGCCACACCAGCCAGCGGTCCGCATGCCGGTCCCTCACCTCCCACACCCGGCAGCCCGCGAACCGCAGGAACCCCTCCAACACCACCCGGCCCTGCGCGAGCACCCCGTCCGAGACCCCCGCCCCGGCCGACGTCAGCACGAACCGGTCCAGCACCCCAGACCAGGCCACCTGCACACCCCACCCGACCACCCCGCGAACCAACGCTGTTCACACATTCTTGGACCTGCTCGGCGACGGTGTGCTCGCGGGTGGGGGCCCAGGGTGCCGTCGGGCTCGCACGCGAGGAGGAAGGCCGCGACTCGGTCGTGGTGCCGCGTGCATGACGAGCGCGACGCCATGGCCGGTCGGGCCCCATGCGTCGGTTACGCCTCGGCCTCCGCCTTCACGCCGGCCAGCGTCGTCTCGATGCCGGTGCGCAGTCGGGCCAGTCGGCCGTCGATGATCTGTTCCTCCTGCTCCGGGTACTTCTCGACGAAGTCCTGCAGCGGGCCGCGGGCGGTGCCGAGCCGCATGCCGTGCCGCAGGCGCGTACCGGACCCGTCCGCGACCGGCTCCAGCGTGTATGCCCAGACGGCCAGCGGTTCGCCGTGGCTGCGGTCGTTGTAGTAGACGACCTCCCACCGGAAGGTGCGCTGCTCCTCCAGTGCTGCGACGCGGCTGACGGTGTGCCACTCCCCGAGCCCGGCATTGCGGTTGCGGCCGGAGAAGCACGCGCCGACGGCCGGTCCCTCGGCCCCGTCCAGCCACTCCACTTCCTGCAGTTCGGGGCTGTGCCGGGCCGAGGTGGCGATGTCCGACACCAGCCCCCACACCCGCTCCGGTGGAGCGGCGATCTCGATCTCGCACTCCACGTGGGGACCATCGGCAAGACGCATTGCTTCAACCTTCCGAGACAGGACCGTTCCGTTTGCGGCTTCGGCCAGAGTTGTTGATGTTGTTCCGAGAGCCGGCGTCATTGTGGTGATCACGCCGTCGCGTCCACCGTGACCGCGGTCGCGACGACTCCCCGGGCGATACGCCACCGCCCCGACACCGCCGTGAACGGCCCGGGCCGCGACACGGCAGCTTGGAAACCCCCGGCGCGGTCGTGGTCCGCCCACAACTCCACTTCGGCGTCGAGAAAGCCCAGTTCGCAGCGGGCCAGCGGATACCACGCCTTGAAGACCGCCTCCTTCGCGGAGAACAACAGGCACCCCCAGGACACCTGCGGCCATCGCTCCGAGAGCAGCTTCACGTGGTCGTGCTCACTGGGGCCCGCCACCATCTCCAGTACCTCCGCCGACAGCCGGGCATGCGGCTCGGCGTCGATCCCCACCGCGGCCACGCCCGCTTCCGCGCGGGCAGCCGCCGCCGCCCGGTATCCGGTGCAGTGCGTCATCGCCCCTACGACGCCCGGCGGCCACCCCGGTTCACCCCGCGCACCCGGCACCAAGGGCACCGGCGACACCCCCAGGACTCGCAATGACCGCCGGGCAAGCACCCTGACACCCGCGAACTCCCGCCGACGCTTGTCCATCGCCTTGTCCACGACCCGCGCCTCGACGGGAAACAGCGCCCTTCTCCAGTCCCCCTCCCACTCCCCGAACGACTCCATGGCCGCCACCTGCGGCGGGAGCAGGGACGCCATCAACCCGGTTCCAGGGGACGCAGGGGACGCCGGGGACGCCGGGGACACGGGAAACACAGGTGCTCGGTCGGGTTCGTGCCGGTGGATGTTCAACGCTTCATCCCCTGATGGCGCAGATCGCCGCGTTCGCGGTGAGACTCGCGCCGACCCGGGCTTCCAGGCCGACGATCGTGCCGGCCTTGTGGGCGTTGATGGGCTGCTCCATCTTCATCGCCTCCAGCACGACGACGAGGTCGCCCACCGCGACCGTCGCACCCTCTTCGGCCGCGACCTTGGTGATCGTGCCCTGCATCGGCGACGCCAAGGTGTCGCCGGAGACGGCGGACTGGGCCTCGCGGGTGCCGGAGCGGCGTTTGATCCGGCGCGTTCCGCCCGCCGCCGTGCGCGCGCGGGCCAGGCCCAACGACGCCGGGACGGAGACCTCGATGCGCCGGCCGCCGACCTCGACCACCGCGGTCTCGCGGCCGGCCGGCTCCTCGGCTCCGCCCGCCGCGGCGTCGAAGGCGGGGACGGTGTTGTGGAACTCGGTCTCGATCCATCGGGTGTGGACCGTGAACGGCTCGGCGGAGCCGGTCAGTTCGGGGGCGAATGCCGGGTCCTCGACCACCGCCCGGTGGAAGGGGATGGCGGTCGCCATGCCCTCGACCTCGAACTCGGCGAGCGCGCGGCGGGCCCGTTCGAGGGCCTGCTCGCGGGTGGCGCCGGTGACGATCAGCTTGGCGAGCAGGGAGTCCCAGGCCGGGCCGATCACGCTGCCGGACTCCACGCCGGCGTCCAGGCGCACGCCCGGTCCGGTCGGAGGGTGCCACCGGGTGACGGTCCCGGGGGCGGGCAGGAAGCCGCGGCCCGGGTCCTCGCCGTTGATGCGGAACTCGAAGGAGTGGCCGCGCAGTTCGGGGTCGCCGTAGCCGAGTTCCTCGCCGTCGGCGATGCGGAACATCTCACGGACCAGGTCGATGCCGGCGACCTCCTCGGTGACCGGATGTTCCACCTGGAGGCGGGTGTTGACCTCCAGGAAGGAGATCGTGCCGTCCTGACCGACGAGGAACTCGCAGGTGCCGGCGCCGACGTACCCGGCCTCGCGCAGAATCGCCTTGGAGGCGGAGTAGAGCTCGGCGACCTGCTCGTCGGAGAGAAAGGGCGCCGGGGCCTCCTCGACCAGCTTCTGGTGCCGGCGCTGCAACGAGCAGTCACGGGTCGACACGACGACGACGTTGCCGTGCTGGTCGGCGAGGCACTGGGTCTCCACGTGCCGCGGCTTGTCCAGATAGCGCTCCACGAAGCACTCGCCGCGTCCGAAGCCGGCGACGGCCTCGCGTACGGCGGAGTCGTAGAGTTCGGGGATTTCCTCCAGGGTACGGGCGACCTTGAGGCCCCGGCCGCCGCCGCCGAAGGCGGCCTTGATCGCGATCGGCAGCCCGTGCTCCTCGGCGAACGCGACGACCTCGTCGGCGCCGGAGACCGGGTCCGGCGTGCCCGCGACCAGCGGGGCGCCGGCGCGCTGGGCGATGTGCCGGGCGGCGACCTTGTCGCCCAGGTCACGGATGGCCTGCGGCGGCGGGCCGATCCAGACCAGGCCCGCGTCGAGCACGGCCTGCGCGAAGTCGGCGTTCTCCGACAGGAAGCCGTAGCCCGGATGGATCGCGTCCGCTCCGGACTCGCGGGCCGCGGCCAGGACCTTGTTCTGGTCGAGATAGCTGGTGGCGGGGGTGTCGCCGCCCAGGGCGTACGCCTCATCGGCGGCCCGGACGTGAACGGCGTCCCGGTCGGGGTCGGCGTACACCGCCACGCTGTTGATCCTGGCGTCCCGGCAGGCCCGGGCGACCCGGACCGCGATCTCCCCGCGGTTGGCGATCAGCACCTTGCGCATGACGCTCATCCGGCCCTTCCCCTCCCGGCGCTCAGTCGATCCCTCGGTGGATGTGCGGCTCATCGCCCCGCTCCTCCTCCCCTGCCAGCAGCACACGCGTCGGCCAGGGCCGCTCGGAGGGCGCCGCCTCCACCCGTGGCGGTGTCGATTCGGAGCTGTGCATGCCGTCCATGTCCATGTCCCTCTCCGTCTCCTCGTCCCCTCCTCGTCCCCTCCCTGTCAGCCTCTGGTCCCCGGGCTGCTGCGCCAGCTGCCGGGGAAGCGGTAGGGAGTGTGCCGCTCGGGGCGGTCCCACCGGGGGGCGCTCTGGGCGGCGGGGGCGCCGGCGTCCTGCGCCGTCGCCCGGGAGAGCAGCACCACGGTGAGCGCGGCGAGTTCGTCGTCGGTGACGTGGCCGCGTTCGACGCGGACCAGGGGGGACGGGGCGGCGGGGTCGATGACGGTGGCCATGGGGTCAACTCCGTTCAGTTCGGGGCGAGTTCACTGGGGTGGGTTGCCGTGCTTGCGGGACGGCAGTTCGGCGTGCTTGGTGCGCAGCATGGCCAGGGACCTGATCAGGATCCGGCGGGTCTCGGCGGGGTCGATCACGTCGTCGACCAGGCCCCGTTCGGCCGCGTAGTACGGGTGCATCAGCTCGGCCTTGTACTCCTTGACCATGCGGGCCCGCATCGCTTCGGGGTCCTCGGCCGCGGCGATCTGGCGGCGGAAGATGACGTTGGCCGCGCCCTCGGCGCCCATCACCGCGATCTCGTTGGTGGGCCAGGCGTAGGACAGGTCGGCGCCCACGGAGCGGGAGTCCATGACGATGTAGGCGCCGCCGTAGGCCTTGCGCAGGATCAGCTGGATGCGGGGGACGGTGGCGTTGCAGTACGCGTACAGCAGCTTCGCGCCGTGCCGGATGATGCCGCCGTGCTCCTGGTCGACACCGGGGAGGAAGCCGGGGACGTCGAGCAGTGTCACCAGGGGAATGTTGAAGGCGTCGCACATCTGGACGAAGCGGGCCGCCTTCTCGGAGGCCTCGATGTCCAGGACGCCCGCGAGCGACTCCGGCTGGTTGGCGACGATGCCCACGACCTGGCCGTCCATGCGGGCCAGGGTGACGATGACGTTGGTGGCCCAGCGCTCGTGGACCTCCAGGTGTTCGCCGTCGTCGACGATCGACCCGATCACCGCGCGCATGTCGTACGGGCGGTTGCCGTCGGCGGGGACCAGGTCGAGGAGTTCCTCGCAGCGGCGGTCGGCCGGGTCCCCGGTCGCCTCTGCCGGGGGCGTCTCGCGGTTGTTCTGCGGAAGGAGGGAGATGAGGTAGCGGACCTCCGCGATGCAGGTCTCCTCGTCGTCGTAGGCGAAGTGGCACACGCCCGACGTCTCCGCGTGGACGTCCGCGCCGCCCAGGCCGTTCTGGCTGATCTCCTCGCCGGTCACCGCCTTGACCACGTCAGGACCCGTGATGAACATCTGCGACGTCTCGCGGACCATGAAGACGAAGTCGGTGAGGGCGGGCGAGTACGCGGCGCCGCCCGCGCACGGACCGAGCATCACGCTGATCTGCGGGATGACACCGGACGCCTTGGTGTTGCGGGTGAAGATGCCGCCGTAGCCGGCCAGGGCGGTGACGCCCTCCTGGATGCGGGCGCCCGCGCCGTCGTTCAGCGACACCAGCGGCGCACCGGCCGCGATGGCCATGTCCATGATCTTGTGGATCTTCTCGGCGTGCGCCTCGCCCAGCGCGCCGCCGAAGATGCGGAAGTCGTGCGCGTAGACGAAGACCGTGCGGCCCTCCACCGTGCCCCAGCCGGTGACCACCCCGTCGGTGTGGGGTTTGCGGCGTTCCAGGCCGAACCCGGTCGCGCGGTGCCGGCGCAGCGGCTCGACCTCCTGGAAGGAGCCCGGGTCGAGCAGCTGGTCGATGCGCTCCCGCACGGTCAGCTTGCCCTTGTCGCGCTGCCGTTGGGTGGCGGCGGCATCCGCTCCCTCGGCGATCACCTGCTTGAGGGCCACCAACTCCTCGACGCCGCTAAGCATGTCGTCCCCCTCTTGTCTCCTCGGGCGTGATCCTGGCGGCCCCGGCAGGCCCCGCGCGGCCGGGACCTACGGGGGCGGTCACCGTCATCGGGCGACCGCCAACCGGCTCTCCACCGCGGGCCGCCCGCTCGCCGCGGCCTCGGCGACCACACGGTCGATGTCCTCCGGGGTGGCCACCGCGACGGCGCGCGCGCCCGGGTGGGAACGCTGCAGGAGCCGGGTGAGCGGCCCCGCCGGAGCCAACTCGATGTGCAGGGCGTCCGGCGCTTGGCGGGCCATCGCCGCCACGCAGAGGTCCCACCGGACCGGCGAGGTGATCTGGGTGATCAGCCGACGCCGCAGGTCGTCCGGGCCGGCCAGTGGCGCGCCGTCCTCGTTGCCCACCATCGCCGAGGCAGGCTCGGTGATGGTGACCGCCTGTACCGCGCGGGCGAACGGTTCCACCGCCGGCGCCATGGCCTCGGTGTGGAAGGCGCCCGCGACGGGCAGCCGGGCGACCCGTACTCCCGGCGGCGGCGCATCGGCGAGGGCCTCGATACGGTCCAGCGGCCCCGCCGCCACGAACTGGTGGCTGCCGTTGAAGTTGGCCACGGCCAGGCCGGCCGCGGTGACCGCGGCGCCGATCTCCTCGTCCGGCGCGCCGTCCCGCCTGGTCGGCATCACCGCCGCCATGCCGGTCCGCGCCGCCGCGCACGCCGCGGACATCGCCGCGCCCCGCACCCGGGCCAGGGCGACCGCGGCCTCGGGACTGAGGTAGCCGGCGCCGGCCGCAGCGGCCAGTTCACCGACCGAGTGCCCCGCGAACAGCACGTCGCCGGCGGCCGGCCCGAGCCTGCTGCGCAACAGGCGGTGCGCGAGCACGGACACGGCGACGATCAGCGGCTGTGCGAAGGCGGTGTCCGCCAGCAGCGTCTCGTCACGACTGGCCTCGACCAGGTCGAAGCCGACGGCCTGCGACCAGTCGTCGACGAGTGCGGGCGCCCCGGAAACCCCGTCCAGCCAGGGGTCGAGCATCCCCGGCCGCTGGACTCCCTGTCCCGGGGCGGTCACGACGTAGTGGTACCCCACCGAATCCCCCATCGTGGATATCTCCGAATCTTGGGTGTCTGCGACATGTCAGTCCTCGCGCTGCGGGCCCGCGAGCGAGTCGGCGGGGCGCAGCAGGGTGATGGCTCGCTCCACCTCCAGGACGAGGCGGCCGTCCCCGGCCCGCGCCACGCCGTTGAAGGTGGCCGTCTCCTCGTCCCGGTCGATCAACTCGACGGAGTGCTCGAGGAGTTCGCCCGCGTACACCGCGCCGGTCATCCGCACTCCGCGCGCCGACCCGAAGATCAGCAGCTGGCGGTCGGCCCCGTCGGATTCGAGGACGATGAGCAGCCCGCAGGCCTGCAGGAACGACTCCAGCAGAAGACTGGCGGGGAACTCGCCCGGCCTGGAGCGACCCAAGTGGCTGTCCAGCTCGTGATAGGTCACGGCCTTCGTGGCCATGAGCGCGCCCGGCGTGTGCCGGACGATCCGGTCGATCTGGAGCGCGGGGTAGCCGTAGGGCAGCAGGTCACCGGGGTCGGGGTGGGCCATGGCCGGCACGGCCGACGGCGTCGTCCTGTCCGGCACGGTTGACGGTGCGGTCGTGTCAGGCACAGCCGACGGCGTCGTCCTGTCCGGCACGGTTGATGTCGTCATGTCCGGCACGGTCGATGTCGTCATGTCCGGCACCTCCACGTCGCGGTGATGCGGGCGCAGCGCTGCCCGTCGATGCTGCAGGTCGTCCTGGTGACCAGAGATGCGCGGTCACCGCTGACCGCCGTCTCGAAGACCAACTCGTCACCGGCGAGGGCCGGTCGGCTGAAGCGGACCGAGCCGAGCTCCACCAGTTCGATGCCGCCGAGGGCCCCGTCGATGTGCAGCTCGAGCATCTGCTGCAGGCTCTCGACCAGGAACACCCCGGGGTACACCGTCAGGTCGGGGAAGTGGCCGGCCAGATAGGGGTCGTCGGCGACGATCCTCTTGCGGCCGACGAAGCCCCCGTCGCTCTCCCGGACGTCGTCCACAGCCACCAGCGGCAGCCGTCGAGCGGCATCGGAGAGGGGATGGCGTACGGCAGTCATGGGTCACACGCCCATGCCGACGCCGCCGCCGATCGGGATGGACGAGCCGGTGATGAAGCCGGCCTCGTCGGACACCAGGAAGGCGATCAGCGCGGCCACCTCCTCCGGCCGGCCGACCCGGCGCAGTGCCGTCTGGGAGAGGATCTCCTCGCGCCGCCGCTTCGACAGGTCGGCGATCATGTCGGTCTCGATCAGGCCCGGCAGCACCACGTTGGACGTGATCCCGGCGCGCCCGAGCTCCCAGGCCAGCGAGCGGGCAAGGCCGATCAGGCCGCTCTTGGAGGCCGCGTAGTTGACCTGGCCGGGCGAGCCCCACAGCGCCACGATCGAGGAGACGAAGACCAGGCGCCCCCACTTGTTCGCCATCATGTCCGACACGGTCTCCCGGGCCACGTTGATGGAGCCGCTGAGGTTGGTGTCGAGCACGTCCTGGACGCCCTCGTGGGTCTGGGTGAGCAGCGGCCCGTCGTTCATGATCCCGGCGCAGTTGACGACGATGTCGATCTCGCCGAGGATCTCCCGCGCCTGCTCGACCGCCGTGCTCACCGACTGCGGATCGCGCACGTCGCACTCGACGAAGGAGACGCCCTCGACCTCCGGCTTCGTGGTGCGGGCGGTCCCCACCACGCGATAGCCCTGCTTGTTCAACTCACTCGCGATCGCCGCCCCGATGCCGCGGCTGGCTCCGGTGACGAACACCGATCGACTGGTCATCGTTGTGCTCCTTGGTGAGGTGCGCCGACGCGCATGACGTGGTGTGGCGCGCCGACGCGCATGACGTGGTGTGGCGCGCCGGCGCGCACGATCGAATCGATCCGCTCGACGGCGGCCCAGGTGGAATCGCCGCCGCCGACCACCCCGACCCAGCCCGCCCGCCGCGCTCCGGCGACGTTGTCGTCCAGGTCGTCGACGAGGACGTTGGACTCGGGCGGGAGGCCGGACCGGGTCTCGGCCAGGCGGAACATCGCGGCGTCGGGCTTGCGGGCGCCGACGTCGCAGGACAGCAGGACCTCGTCGAACAGGTCGTCCCAGGACCGGAAGTCCGCGAAGTACTCCCGCCAGTCCGGGGGAAGGTTGGAGATCATCCCGACGAAGACGCCCGCCTCCCGCCAAGTGCGCAGCGCGGCAAGCCACTTGGTGTCGATCCTGCGGTCGCTCCACCACTCGGGGCCGAGGCCGGACAGGTCGGCGTCGAGCCCGAACCGGGCGGACAGCTCCTGCTCGATCTCCGCCGTCCACTCCCGCTCGGTGAGGACCCCGGAGTCCAGCACGGCCATCCCGTCCGGGCGTCCGTGCCGGTCGGCGATCGCCCGCAGGCACCGGCCGAGCTGCTCGGGCGTGAACTCCTTGCCCTCGCAGTAGGTGCGCAGCCCCTCCCGCAGCGGCGGGGTGAGCACGCCCCGGAAGTCGGTCCAGATCGCGTGCCTCACGGCACCTCCCCGGCGTCCGGGCCGGCCGGGGCCAGCCCGAACGACATCCGGGTCACGACCAGACCGTCCTGCGCGCACTCCACGTCGACCCAGCGCTCGTCGTGGCTCGCCACGATCCGGGTCTCCCGGTCGAGTTCGGCGAAGTGCTCGAACGTCGCGCGCACCGCGGTCACGACGTGCTCGGCGGGCCGCCGGCTGCCGGCCAGCGCCAGCTGGCGGCCGGCCTCGATGAGCACCATCGCCGGGTAGTGGTCGTAGTCGTGGTCGAACAGGCTCGCGTTCGCGAAGTCGGGGGCCAGGGCCGCGCTGACGCCGTCCGCTCCGGCCCGCAGCCGGGCGAGCGCCACATTGGCGGTCTGCGTCCGCGCCACGCTCTGCGGTGTGCTCAGCCCGGCCCGCCGGCCGGCCTCGGGCCGCAGACCCGCCGTGGTCGGCGGGACCGAGCCGTCGCGCTGATACGCCCGCAGCTCCTGGTAGCGGCCCTTGGGCACGCCCTGCACCGCCATCGACGTACGCACCACCGTCCGGCCCGAGCCGTCGGTGCCGCGCTGCGTGTACGCGATCTGCTTCGGCGTCCCGTCGCTGCGCAGCCTGAGCTGCTCGAACGCCGTCACGATCGTCAACTCGCCGTCCACGGCCGCCAGGGCGGCGGGATCGGTGATCTCCATGTCGATCGAGTTGAAGAAGAAGGCGATGTCGCGCGAGAGGCCGGCGAACTCGTGCGCCGCGCTGAGCGCGGCCTGCCGGCAGGCCTCGATCAGCAGCAGCGCGTCCAGCCAGTGCGAACCGGGGTGGTCGCGGTAGTACGGGCTGATGCCGGTGGTGACCGTGGTGCTGCCGTACTCGTCCCCGCCCTGTCGCCAGGGCGGGGAGACGAGAACTTCCCTGTCGTTGGCGCGGTGGACCAGGTCCCGGCGCACCCGGGCGTCCGTCGTGGCGCTCATGACCGCCCGCCGATGGTGAGCACCGCCGCCGCCACGGCTCCGGAGTCGTCGATCCCGGTGATCAGTACGCCGGTGCCCGGCCGCCCCAGCGCGACCGCGGCGGCCAGTTGCATGGCGCCCAGGGCGCCGCCGCACTCACCGACCGCCGTCCGTACGTCCACCCGCTCGACGTCGAACTGCTCGAGAGCCGACTCCTCGCTCTGCTCGAGGACCGTTCCGACGGCCCCGGGCAGGATCAGCCGTACGTCGACACCGGCGGCCGCGCAGGACTCCAGCGCGCGGGCGACCGCGCGGCGCAGCGCCTCGGCGTATCCGGCCTGCGTGCGCTGCGGCGCGAACATCACCTCGCAGGCCGTCACCGTGGCCAGGGCGGGCGGTGCGTCCGGCCCCGCGGGCTCGAGCGCGACCATCGCCGCGCCCTCCCCGATGACGACGGACTCCTGTACGTCCTTCTTCAGCCGGGTCCCCCATGCCGTGTGGGGCGACAGCTCTTCCACGCCGCCCACGAGCATCCGCCGGGCGTGACCGCAGCGGATGAGCCGGGCGGCGTAGCGCAGTGCGGACAGCGCGCTGACGGTTCCGTTGGCCAGGGTGGAGTTCGGGCCGCGCAGCCGGTGCCAGATCGCGATCTGACTGGCACAGCAGTTCATCGTGGTGTTGGGGAAGACCGCGGGGTTGATCAGGTCGATCCCCTGGCCCTCGATGATGTCGACGTCCAGGTCGACGCTGCTGCGGAGGCTGCCGACGACGGTGCCCATGGCGATCCCGGTGGACTCCCAGGACGCGTCGGAGATGTCCGCCCGCGCGCTCAGGTCGCGCTTGAGCAGCGTGCTGGCCGCCAGGCCAAGCGCCGTCGTGCGGTCGAGGTTCTTCGTTCCCTTCCGGGGGACGTAGTCGGTGATCTTGAAGTCCGGCACGGCCGCCACCCGGCCGGGCAGGCCCACGTAGTGGTCGGCGTCGGCGGCCGACGGCTCGCCGCCCGGTGCCGTGCCGGCCGCGGCCGGCTCACGCAGCCGCTCGCGCAGGGCGTCCAGGCCGACGCCGGCCGCGGACAGCACGGACACATCAGAGATCTGGAGTTCCTCGGACGAGGTCATCGCCGCTCCCCTCCCGCGCCGACCGGCTCACGGTCGGAATAGGCGCCGAATATGGTGATGGCGTTGTTGCCGCCGAACGCGAAGCCGTGGTTCTGCGCCACCCGCACCTCGGTGGTACGGGCGCCCGAGCCGACGAAGTCGATGCCGTCCCCGAACGCCGGGTCCACGGTGCGCAGGTTGATGGTGGGCGGCAGGAAGGACTCCTCGATCGCCTTGCAGCACGCGATCGCGCCGAACCCGCTGGCCGCGCCCATCGTGTGGCCCAGCATCGACTTGATGGAGCTCATCGGCGGATGCTCGTCGCCGAACACCAGCCGGGTGGCGGTGACTTCGGTGATGTCGTTGGTCGGCGTGCCCGTGCCGTGGGCGCAGACGTAGTCGACCTCGCCGGCGTCGATGCCCGAGTTGGCGTGTGCCTTGCGGATGCACTCGGCGATGCTCTCCGCGTCCGGGTGCACGATGTGGTGGGCGTCGCAGCTGAGCCCGTAGCCGAGCAGCTCGGCGTAGATGTGCGCGCCGCGCCGCCGGGCGTGCTCGAGTTCCTCCAGGACCAGGACCGCGCCGCCCTCGGCGGTGACGATGCCCGTGCGGTCCCGGTCGAACGGCCGGGGAACCCCGTCGGCCACCGCGCCGAGGCTGAGGAACCCGGCGTGCGTGAACCGGTTCACGCTGTCGGCGCCGCCGGCCACCATCACGTCGGACTCACCGGCGATGATCTTGTCGGCCGCGCTGCCGATGGCGTAGTTGGCGGCGGAGCAGGCCGTCGGGATGACCACGGTCTCGCCCTGCAGGTCCAGCTCCACCGACACGGCCGCGGCGATGTTTCCCGCGGGGATCTTGCGGACCACGTCGGCGGAGATCGTGCTGGGGCCGCCGTCCAGCCACTGCTGGGTCAGGGTGTCGACCGAGGGTGCCTCACCGTTGGTGGTGCCGATGATCGCCCCCGTCGTCGCGCGGGTGGCCTCGTCGAACTCGATCCCGGCGTCCTCCACCGCCAGGCGGGCCGCGGCGGCCGCGAAGTGGGCCGTGCGTCCCCAGTCGGCCACGTCGATGACGCGGACGATCGAGGCGGGGTCGAAGTCCTGGACCTCGCCGCCCAGATGGGCCGGAAAGTCGCTGCTGTCGAAGGCCTTGACCTGCGAGACACCGCTGCGGCCGGCCTTGACGCCCTCGGTGAAGTCCTCGACCCCGGTGCCGATACTGCTCACACATCCCATGCCGGTCACCACGACCCGGCGGGCGCGGGTCACTGGCCGCCGTCCTTGGCGTCGCGTATCCGGACGATCTGCTGGACCAGGAGGTCCACGGTGCGCAGGTCGACGGCGAGTTCACGCGGGACCCGGATCGACAGCTGCTTGTTCACCCGGGCCAGGACCTGGATCAGACCGAGGGAGTCGGCCCCGTAGACGTCGATCAGGTCGGCGTGCACATCGACCTCGTCCGGCTCGATGTCCAGCTCGAGCTCGTCGACGATGATGTCCAGCGTGGCGTTGCGGACAACGTCATCAGTAATTACAGCAGTCATGTCCTCATCCGTTTCAGTGGATTTCTTCGAAACTGGCCCGACTCGGGAAAGTCGAATTCCGTGGGGCTCAGAAGGGAATGTGCTCGGCACCGGTACGTGCCGGATCGAGATTCAGCTGGCTCAGCCTGGCCACTCGATCCACATGCAGTGCGGAGTCGGTCCACATGTCGCGGTACCGTCGATCCCGCTCGGCGATTTCAGAAACCGAGCGCAGTCCGCCGTCACGGGCGTGCTCCATGGCAGTCGCCATGATCTTCCTGATCACGCCCTGGCGCTCTGCATCGTAATCCGGAAGCATATTCTCCGGCAGATCGCTTTCCGCCGCGCCATTCCGGTGCGATTCCATAATACGCCAGGAAAGTGCGGCGGCGTCAAGGATTCCTGAATTCATTCCCTGGCCGCCGGCCGGTGCCATGACGTGCGCGGCATCGCCGGCCAGCCAGCTGCGGCCGGCGCCGAAACGCTCCGCGATGGCGAATCGCGCCTGGAAGTCCGCGGTGGATATCAGTTCCTGCACGACCCCGCGGTGTGCCTGCGGACCGCGCTCGGTCAGCAACCGCTGGAAGGACTCCGGCGACGGGTCCGGGGCGTCCGGGGTGAGCCGGTGCGCGAGACGGTACGCGTGCCGATCGTGCGGTCCGATGGCCATGCCGCCGCCGGGCGTCCAGCAGTAGCTGGCCTGGTCCTCGGGCAGCCCGCTGATCAGGGCGTCGGCGATCCTGAAGGAGACCCTCGGGCCCACGTCGTTCATCGCGATGCCGAGCAGCTCACGAACCGTGCTGTTCGCTCCGTCGGCGCCGATCAGCAGGCGGGCCGTCACGGCCGAGTCGTGCCCGCCCGAGCGGATGTGGACGGACACCTGCCGGGCGTCCTGTTCCAGTCCGACGACTTCCGCGTCGCCGATGTCGCCGCCGGCCGCCAGGAAGGCCTCCTCCAGCACGGCCTCGGTCTCGTGCTGCGAGATGCCGAGCGCGTAACCGAACCTGGTGTCCGTCAGGCGATCGATCTCGAAGCGGCCGATGGAGCTGCCCGACGAGTAGTAGCCGACTCGGGTGACCCGGCTGCCGATCGATTCGAGAATTTCGGTGACGCCGAACGAGTCCAGGATTTCCAGGGCCCTAGGCCAGATCACCGAAGCCCGCGAATGGCCCGTGAACGGAGGATGCTTTCGCACGATGCGGACCGAGAGGCCTCGCCGGGCAAGAATGCACCCGGCCGTCAGCCCCGTCGGTCCCGCACCGACGATCAATACGTCTAGCACACCAGCTCCAAGACCAGGCAGGACCAGGTGTATCCGCCGCCGGCATTGACGATCACACACACGTCGCCGGCCCGCAGATCCTGCTCTTCGTAGATGTCCGCGATGTTCGCGCCCACATCGGCGACCCCGAGATGGGCGGTCCGTCCGCCGTGCCACAGCAGCTTCTCGGCGCCGAAGAACGGCGCGAGTTGCGGACGATAGACGGTCTCGAAGATCTTTCCGCTGAGGCGCGGGACGGCAACCGCCCGAATGCGCTCCTCGCTTCCCGACAGGCCCGCGTCGTCAAGGGCCTGTCGGACGCAGCCCGTCAGGGCTTCCCGCGAACGCTGCGCGAAGCGCTCGATGCCGTATTCCGTCAGGTACGCCTTCTTGGCGGCCTTCAGGTCGACCTTGCCGCCCTCCCGCAGCGCGGGGCCGGGCGTCGGGTCGTATCCGAAGCGATTCATCTCCTCGAGTTCCGGAGCAGCGCTGCTCGCCAGGGAGATGATCCTGAAGGAGTTGCTCGCGGCCGGCTCACGCGTGACGAGCATCGCGGTCCCCGCATCGCCGTGGACGCAGCCGTAGTTGAGGTTCCAGCGGTCGACCTGCGGTGCCAGCATCGCGTCCGAGACCGTCACGGCGGCCGCCGTGATCGACGCGTCGGACAGCATGGACCGGCCGACGAGTTCGAGCGCCGCGATCGGAGCGTTGCATCCCTGCGAGATGTTGACAGGCAAGGAGCCGAGGGCGCCGGTCTGGTGCGCGACGTAGTGCGCCGCGCTCCAGATGTCGAAGCCCTGGTGCCACCAACTGCAGTGGAGCAGGAGGCCCACGTCCGACGCGTCCGTCTCGGCCGACTTCAGGGCTCCTCGCAGCGCGTCGACCGCCAGGTCGGCGACCGGCTGTCGGCTGTCGAAGACCGGTACGTCGGGGTTTCCTATGGTCTCGTCGAAGTCGCGCACCAGTCCCTGCGCCAGGGCGTCGGAGACCGGGATCCGCTGGTCGGGATACGAGACCGTGCAGCCGTTCAGGTAAAGGCCGTCGATCAGCATGTGTGCCGCCCTCCGTTCACCGGGTGCTCTTCTCCTGCATGAACTTGCCGAACAGCGCGAACATGGCCGCCACGGCCAGGAAGACCGCCGCTACGACGACGAAGCCGAGGCGCATGTGGCTGTGGCCGGAGACCCCGACGAAGACCGCGCCCAGCAGTGCGACGCCGAGTGCGAGCGTGGTCTGCTGAGCCGTCGTCACGATGCCGCTGCCGGCGCCGATCTGGTTCGGCGGAATCGAGGACAGCACGGTGCGGTAGACCGTCGGGACGAACAGCCCGTTGCCGGCACCGATCAGGAACATGCCGACCATGAGGTGGTAGAAGTGCAGGTGCGGCCACCACAGCAGGGCGGGCACGATCAGGCCGACCAGACCGGCCGCCTGCAGGACACCACCGATCTGGAGGGTGCGCACCCCGACGTTGCCGATCAGCTTCGGCGCCCGCAGGGCCGCGAGGAACTGACCGACCGCCATCGGTGCCATGGACAGACCGGATTCGAACGCGCTCATCCCGTTGCCGCCCTGGACGGCCAGCGCGAAGACGAAGATGAAACCGCCGAAGACGAGGAAGCCGCTGCCCAGTACGAGCAGACCGCGCTGCATGATGCCCTTCGTGAGCAACGAGGGAGCGATCAGCGGGACGACACCCGAGGTCTCCACCTTGCGCTCGTAGCGCCACAGCACGACGGCGACCACGGCGGAGACCACGAACAGCGCCCAGGTCCACAGCGGCCAGTGCGTCTGTCGTCCTACGCTCAGCGGAATCAGCAGGGCCAGGACGGCGGTGCCGAACAGCGCGGTGCCGCCGAGGTCCGCTCCCTGCGGCTGGGTCGCCTTGGTCTCGGGCACCCAGAGCCGCGTGCCGATCATGGCCAGAAGGCCCAGCGGTACGTTCACCAGGAAGATCGGCCGCCATCCGAGGTCGGCGATGTTCGCCCACACGAACATGCCGCCGAGGAGCTGTCCGACTGCCGCCGACAGCCCGCCGATCGCGCCGTAGTAGCTGATGGCACGCGTCTTGGCAGGCTCCTCCAAGGCGGCCTGGATCGTGGACAGCACCTGTGGCAGCAGCAGCGCCGCGGCCGCTCCCTGCAGGACGCGAGCAGCGACCAGCAGCTCGATGTTCGGCGCGACTCCGCAGATCAGCGAGGCGATCGTGAATCCGGCGATGCCGATCTGGATGAGCCGGCGGCGCCCGAACCGGTCACCGAACCTGCCGCCCAGCACCAGCAGGACGGCGTAGGTGATGCCGTAGCAGCTCACCACGAACTGCGACGTCGACGCGGAGACGCCGAAGGAATCCTGGATCGAGGGCAGGGCCACGTTGACGATGAAGGCGTCGACCGTCGTCAACGCCGCGGCGATCAGCAATGTCGCCTGGCCGAGCGAGCTGAATGCCGAGCGCACGGGGCTCGGCGGCGCTTTGGTGGCTACATTCGACAAGGGAATTTCCCCAGCCTTTCTTGAATGCGGTTACTGAGGGGGGATCGGGGCTACTTGGGGGGATTGCGGTTTTTCGGGGGATCCGCTGCCGGGCGGCAGCGGCTTTCGGACCGTCACCGGTACGACTGGTAAACGAATTGACGCAGCCGGTTCATGATGGGGAGGGTGCGCGACGGGAAGAGCTGCGGGACGATGAGCGCGGCCACGCCCGACAACGGGTCGACGAAGAAGTTGGTGCTGCTCGCCGACAGCCACGCGTACTCGCCCGCACGCGTCAGAATGTGGCTTTCTCCGGGCGACAGCATGGTCATGAAGCCGAGCCCGAAGCCGACGGACTTCATCACCTCGTTGATGGCGGGCACGGGCCAGTGGCCGTAACCCGATCCCAGCGTGACGTTGCCCGGCAGGTGGTTGCTGCGCATCGACTCGACGGTCATGGGTGAGATCACGAATTCGGACGTGGACCCGATGCGGCCGCCGTTCACGAGCATGCCGAGGAACGTGATGTAATCCTCTGCCGAGGTGTAGATGCCGCCCCCGCCCGAGAGGAAGACCGGGACCTCGGTGTCGACGGGAAGTCCGAGCGGGTTCAGTCCGCCGCTCTCGCCCGCGGGGGTGTAGATCTCCGCATAGCGGTGCGCCTGGTTCGGATCCACATGGAACGCGGTGTCCTTGAGATCCAGCGGCTCGAAGAGGGACTCCCTCATATAGGCGTCGAGGCGCTTCCCCGAGATCACCTCGATGATCCGTCCCAGGACGTCCGTGCTGACCCCGTAGTTCCAGGCCGAACCCGGCTGGAACCGCAGGGGGAACGACCCCCAGGCCTCCGTTGCCCCGGCGAGGTCGACACCGGCCGGGACGCCCAGCGCGTAGCCGGCGCCCGAATACATCGTGTCCACCGCATGGGACTGGTGGGAGCCGTATCCCAGACCCGAGGTGTGGGTCAGCAGATGCCAGATCCGCATGGGCTCCAACAGGCCCTCGGTGATAGGGGCTTCGGCCATTCCGGAGCGGTAGACGCGCAGGTCCGCGTAGGACGGGAGGTAGTCGGAGACCGGGTCGTTCAGCCCGACCAGGCCCTTCTCGACGAGCGTCATGAAGGCCACCGAGGTCATCGCCTTGCTCAGCGACCACGCCCGGAAGACGCTGTCCGTCTTCATCGGGCTGCTGTCGGCGATGTTGGCCATGCCGCCGGCAGCCGCGTACCTGACCTCCCCGTGCTGGGAGACCAGGCACGACCAACCCGGCATCTTCCCGTCGTCGACCTGCCGGTCGAAGTACTCACCGAGGGCGGACAGTCGATCCGCGTCGAGCTGCATGGAAAACTCCTGTCGTCATGAATTGGCCTACGGGTTCCTGGAGGCGAGCAGGGTTACAGGCGATCCCCGCAGAAATCGTCGAGATGCTTTCGCAGAGGCGGGCGGATGAGGTAGCTCTCCTGTTTGGTGAGGTCGAACATCACCATCCGGCTCACCGCCTTGACGCTCACCTGTTTCGAGTCGTCGAGTATTCGGAAGTTGAACTCGAAACTGGACCGTCTGATATTCGATGTCCACACCTCGACGCTGACCGGGTCCAGCGAGTACTCGAGCGGTCGCAGATATGCGATCTCGTGCGCGGCGACCACCGCGGTCTCACCGTCGAAGGCTCCGGTCGACATGAGCCATCTCATGCGTGCTTCTTCGATGATTCGCACGATCTCGCAGTTGTTCACGTGACCGTACGAATCCACGTCGCCCCACCTCAACGAGATCTCGACCGATGCCGGACCCATGCGATTCTCCGTGGGGCCGGAATACTGCGTCGTGACCTTCGGGCTGTCCAGTTTCACGGATTTCACGGATGCGTGACTGCTCATCGATAGACCTCGTCTCGGCATGGCCGTCTGCGCTCAGCGATCTGCCTGGTGCGCGGATTGCTGCAGGCGGTTCGTGGTCGGGAGGGCTCGGGATGGGTGGACATTCGAATCGTCGAGGGGGTCCTGTTCGGTCGCTCTGCCGCGCCGTCTCCTCGTTGAGACGGGTCCTCGTCGAGACGGGCCGAAGCGGATCGGCACACACCTCTGCACAGACCTCGGGCGGCTCTCAGGCCGGCCCCTGTCGAGCGCCTGGATCGATCCTGACACACGAAGCATACCTTTGGGAAGGTATTTTTCTGAGAGGAGGCCTGGTGTTGCGTCAAAAGTCGTCGAGTCACGGGTGGTTCACCTGGTCGCAGCGCTGCGGCGCCGAGGCGGGCGAGCCTCTCGGCAGGTATGCGGGCGGGCGCCCGGCGCGCCCTCGGCGCGCCGGGTGCCCGGAGGGAGGATCAGCGCTGGTCGGAGGCAGGCCGCGGCCGGGCGCGCAGCGCGGGGAACAGCAGGTCCCGCACCTCCCGCCAGCGTTCGGCGAAGTCGGCCCGCTCGTGGAGGTTGTTGGAGATGTGCTGGGCGCCGAAGAACGCCGCGACCGCCACCCGGGCGGCCACGTCAGGGTCCACGTGCTCCGCCAGCTGGCCCTGCTCCCGGGCTTCGCGCAGGAGCATCGAGATCAGGTTCGTCCAGTCCACGTAGGGCAGCGGGAGCTCGACGTCGATGACGTCCCGCTCGTTCTGCAGCCGGGTGCCGGCCTGCATGACCGGGTCGTTCAGGAACGCCGCCGTGGCCTCGTTGAACATCTCGATCACCGTGTCCAGCGGTGAGAGCCCCTTGGCCCTCACCGCCTGCAGTGCCAGAGGCCAGTTGGCGTACAGCGCCTCCACGACGGCAACGGCCAGGGACTGCTTGTTGGGGAAGTGGAAGTAGACCGCCCCCTTGGTCATCCCGACCTTCTCCGCCACGTCCTTGATGCCCGTCTGCTGGTAGCCGCGCTCCGCGAAAAGCTGCGCCGCGCAGTGCAGAATTTCCGCCCTGGTGCGCACCGCGCGCTCCTGCCGAGGTTCCGGCCCGAGGGTGACGGAGGAGCCTGCCGTCTCCGGCACCAGCCACAGTGGCCCCTGGTTGCTGTCCTGCCTCTGGCTCACTGTCGCTTCCTTCGCTCGTCGCTTGAAACCCCTAGCAATATACCTTCGCAGAGGTATATTTTCTCGTCGTGATCAGCGGTCACCCGGCCTGCCCCATGCGGCGGGGTGACCGCGCCTTGGGGACATCGCACAAGGGGGAGTGGTTTTCGCATGTCCATCAGCGCACCGCCAAGGTACCTTCCGGCACGACGGACAACGCCGACGGCCTCTGGCCGCAGACTCTCGTTCAGCCGTCAACTGCCGCCCGGCGCCGTCCACAAGGCCTCCGCGTCGGAGGTCTTCCTCACCGACGCCCGCCGGACGGAGGAAGACCGTTTCACGGTGGCCGCCCTGTGGCGCCGCGACGGGTTCCTCCATCACGACGGGAACAGCAGCCGAACCGATCCGCTGCTGCTGGTGGAGACGGTCCGCCAGGCGCTCATCCATGTCTCGCACCGCTTCTACGGCATACCGCAGGGGCATCCGTTCGTCCTCAACGCCCTCGAGTTCGATCTGCAGGGCAGTGGATCGACGGCCGGCCACGAGGGTCCGGTCCCTGTCGTCCTCGACGTCGCGTGCACGCGGACGGCAAGGACTCCGCGCCGCCTCGGCATGACCCTCGAAGCCGTGGCGTCGGTCGACGGCGCCCGCATCGGCCGGGTCCGCATGCACTGGGAGATGCTGGACTCCAGGCTCTACGCGATGGCCCGCGACCGCACGAGGCAACAGGCGCAAGCCCGGCCGGCCGAAGTGCTCCCCGAGGGGCTCCGGCGGCTCGACCCCCGTCAGGTGGGATACGGGCACGACGACCATGTGCTGCTCGCCCGGGACCCCGGGGGTCCCCACGGCGCGTTCTGGCTGGACATGAACCTCGGTCATCCGGTGCTTTTCGACCACCCGTGCGACCACGTACCGGGCATGGTGCTCCTGGAGGCGTTCCGACAGGCCGTGGCCGCCTTGGGCGCTCCGTCACGGCCCACCCTCACGCGTGTCGCCGCGGTCTTCAAGACGTTCGGGGAGCTGGACGCGCCGGTGCGCATCACCGTGCGGCCCGGGCCCGGCCGGGCGGCCGGACCGCGGAGTGCGGAGGTCACCGCCGTACAGGGAGACACCACCCTGGTCTCCGCACACGTCGCGTACCAGGTGCCGCAGGGCCTGACGCGCCGTGAGGCGGCGGCTTGAGGGACGTCACCGGACCGGCAGACGTCTTCTCCCTCCGCCCACCGCATCGGTGCCGGTAGGCGAGACGTGCCTGTGGTGCGCCATGTTGTTCGCGGTGCACCGGGGGCTCGCCTCCCACCCTTTTGGACGAGGGCCGGCCGGCGGACGGTGGCCGAGCGGTGCCGACCGAGAACTGGGCCCGGATCGCCGCTGCCCGTCCGCTGCCCGTCCCCTGTCGGGGTCGCCGCGGGTGCGCGCGGAGCACCTGCGGCCCATGGCCAGGAGCAGTGCTCAGGTTGTCAGGAGCGGTGCCCGGGGAAGAGGCATTGCAGGGTTTCCTCGGCCCGCTCCACCAGATCCTTGCGGTCGTTGAGCACCCAGGACATGTGCTGTGCGCCGAAGAACGCGGACAGCAGCACCCGGGCCAGCACCTCGGGATCGGCACCCGGGCTCAGCTGGTCCTCCTCCTCGGCGCCGGTGAGGAACTCGGTGAGCGCCTCGAGCGCCCCCACGTAGGGCGTGGGCAGCGAGGAGTCGATGTAGCGACGCTCGATCTGCAGCCGCGCCCCGGCCTGGATGACCGGGTCGTCGCGGAAGAGCACGGCGTTGCGGCGCACGAACTCGATGGCCCGGTCCAGCGGCGTGCGGTTCTCGCGGCGCAGAGCCTCCGTCACCTCGCCGACCCGGCCGTAGAACTCCTGGGCGACCGCGACGGCGAGCGCCTCCTTGTTGGCGAAGTGGAAGTAGACCGCTCCCTTGGTCAGGCCGGCTCGTTCGGCGACGTCGAGGACGGTGACCTCCGGAAAGCCCTTCGCGGCGAAGGCCTCCGCAGCGGCTTCCAGGACGCTCTCCCTGGTGCGGGCCGCGCGGTCCTGCTTCAGCGGCTCGCCCTTGGCGTTGGTCGCGGCCCGGCGCGTACGCACCGGGCGCGATTCCGATTCCCTCGCCACCTTGGCCCTCCATGTCCTCTTCGCGCGGAAAGTCTCATATGTGACCGTCCCTGGAATCCCCCTTGCATCATACCTTCCGGGAGGTATATTTTTTCGCCAGCACCGCCTGCTAGCGAACACCGATTCGTCAGCCTGCGCGCTTGTCACCATAGGGGGAACCATGCAGATTCATGCTGCGCTGCCGACTCTCAAGCCCGAACTGACCTTCCCGCAACCCGTTCCGCGTCATCTCGTCCACCGGGCGGCCATGGCGGAGGTCTTCGTGACCGATGCCCTGCCCGTCGGGGACGACCGCTTCCCGGTCGCCGCCCGGTGGCCGCGCGACCACTCGCTCCACCACCCGGACCGCCTCGGCTTCAGCGATCCGCTGCTGGTGGCCGCAACTCTGCGACAGGCCTCGCTCAACCTCGCGCACCGCTGGTACGGCGTCCCGCTCGGCCACCGCTTCATCGGCTTCGGCCTCTCCTTCGAGGTCACCGACCACACCGCGCCGCGCATCGGCCGCACCCTGCCGCCCGTCATCCTGGATGCCGCCTGGCACCGTTCGGAGGAGCGGTCCCGGCGGTCGGAGGTACGGCTGGACGTCGCCCTCGGCATCGTGGGCCGCGAGTTCGGCCGGGGCAGCCTCCGCTTCGCCGCCGTGGACGAGCGGCGCTACCCGTTGCTCCGCCACCGCGGTGCCCCCTCCGTGACCGCCCCGGAGGAAGCGGCGCACCCGCTGAGCGAGCGGGTGCCGGCCCGGCGGGTGGGCCGGCTGCGCGCCAACGACAGCGTCCTCGAACGCTCCTCCCGCGGCCGGCGGATGTGGGCCGGCCGCGACCACGCGATCCTCTTCGACCACCCTGTCGACCACATGCCGCTGGCGGCCCAGCTGAAAGGCGCCCACCGACCAGGCCACATGCTCACCGCCGAGGACCGGCCCGGGAACGGCGGCGCACCGCGGGTTCTGACCGGTCCGCCTGGCCTTCGCCGAACTCGATCGGCCCGTCGACCTGGTCGTCCGCGAGCAGCAGCCGCACGGAGCGGCCTCCCGGCTGCTCCTGACATCGCCCGGGGCGGCACGGTCGTCAGCACGGTCGCCATGACCTGGAGCGACCGGAGTGACCAACCGGACGGCCTTTCCCACGCCGCCTGACCGCCGGGGCCTCATCCCGCCCCTTTGGTGGCGAGCTTCGCCAGGACACTCCACATGTTCCGTACGCGCTGCGGGAGTTCCTCCCCGCTGAGCTCGCCCGACGCGTGGTAGGCGCCGAACAGCAGGGCCACCGTCAGGTCGGCGAACGCATCGAGGGGCAGCGCGACATCTAGCCGGCCTGCGGCCTCTGTCTCCCGGAGCAGCTTGCGGGACATCTCCTGGACGCTCGCCAGCAGCACCGAGGGCTTGCCGCCGGCCCGGAACTCCTCGTCGGCGAGGCGCAGTGCGGCCTGCAGGCGCACGTCCGCCGAGATGCGTTCGGCCACGGAGCAGATGAACTCCCCGAGTTCGGCCAATCCCTGGCCCTGTCTTTGGCCGATATCGCCGAGCAACTCCTCGACCACCGCCTCCAGGTGGCGCCGCAGCGCCGCGGCGAGGTCCTGCTTCGACGAGAAGTGCCCGTAGAGGGCGCCCTTCGTCAGGCCGGTCCGCTCGACGACCTGCCCCAGGCTGGCATCGGAGTAGCCGAAACGCACGAATTCCGCGGCCGCAGCGTCGAGCACCAGCTCATAGGTCCGGCGGGAACGCTCCTGCTTGGGCATGACGTAGCCCCTTTCTCCGACTGGCACCCCCGATCAACAGTAAAAATACCTTCTTGCAGGAATTTTTGAAACCCGTCGGGCGTCCTGTCGGTCCCCGATCTCCGTCCACTCTCCATCCACTCCATCCCAGGAGCCGAGCTGTGAACACGACCGCACCCGTCGCCCCCGCTTCCTCGTGGTCGGTGCGCGACCACGCCGCCGAGGCCGACGAGAGCCGCCGCCTGCACCCGGAGACCGTGTCGGCCCTGACCGAAGCGGGTTTTCCCCGGCACTTCGTCCCCGCAGCCTGGGGCGGCCACGAGGGAACCTTCACCGAACTGCTGCTGAGAACCGCCGAACTCGCCGAGCAGTGTGCCTCCACCGCCTGGTGCGCAGGGCTGTGGGCCGCGCACGGACGGTTCGCCGCCTACCTGCCGCCCGAGGGGCGACGGGACCTGTGGGCAACGTCGCCCGATGTGCGCATCTCGGCAGCCGTGGTGCCCCCCTCCGGCGCGGCTGTGCCCACCCCCGACGGCTGGCTGCTGCAGGGTGAGTGGCGGTGCGTCAGCGGCGTGACAGAGGCCGACTGGCTGCTGCTGGCCGTGCCCGAACCCGAGGGCGAGCCCGGGACCGGCCCTCTCGTCCTCGCGGTACCCGCGGAGGCGGCGACCGTGCTCGACACCTGGAACAGCACCGGCCTGCGCGGCACCGGCAGCCACTCGGTGAAGGTGGCCCCACTGGAGGTCCCTCGCCACCGCGCCTTCCCGCTGACGGAGATGCTGCGCGGCACCCCCGGCCCGGGGCGGGCCCGTTGTCACACGGTCCCCGCCCACCTCGGCGGCCCCGTGATCCTCGCCGCGCCGGCGCTCGGCGCGGCCCGCCTCGCGCTGCGCGCCTGGACGGCCCGGGCGGCCGAGCGGCTCGGGGGGCCGGGGAGCTCGGCACGGGAGGTGCTCGCCCGCTCCTCCGCCGAGATCGACGCCGCGGGGCTGCTGCTGGAACGGGCCGCGCACCGGGCGGACACCGAGCAGGGCGCCCTCGCCGTGGCGGAGAACCGCCGCGACGTGGCCTTCGTCGTCGACCTCCTGGTCACCGCGGTGGAGCGGCTCTTCCGCAGCGGCGGCGCCCAGGCCCACGATGCCGCCGGCGAACTTCAGCGCTGCTGGCGCGATGTGCACACGAGCGCGGCACACGGGGCGCTGCGCCTGGAAGCGGCCGCGCACGAGTACGCCGAGGCGGTGCTGGGCCGGTGAGCGCTGCCGGTCGTGGCCTGCGGGGGCCGCACACCCTGGTCTTCAGCGACGTCGACGAGACGCTGATCACGTGCAAGAGCCTCTTCGATTTCCTCGTCTACTACCGGCAGCAGCGGTACGGCCCCACCGCGGCCGCCGGCGCGACCGCGCTGCGCGCGGAGCTGGCGGCCCGAGCCGCCGCAGGCGAGCCGCGGGAGCTGCTCAACCGGGCCTACTTCCGGGCCTGGCAGGGGGAGTTGGTGAGCGAGGTGACCGCCTGGGGTCGACGGTGGTTCGCCGAGCGCGCTCGGGAGGGCGGCTTCTTCCGCACCGAGACACTGGCGGCACTGCGTTGCCATCTCGCCGACGGCGCGGCGGTGGTTCTCGTCTCCGGCTCCCTGCCGGCCGTCCTGGAGCCGATCGCCGAGGCGATCGGCGCGGCCGAGGTCGTCTGCGCACGGCCGGCGGCGCACCGTGGCCGGTTCACGGGGGAGTTGCTGGGGCCGCCGATGATCGGAACGGCCAAGCGGGAGGCCGTACGGGCCGTGCTGGACAGGTACCCGCAGGTGGCCGTCGCCGACTGCTACGGCTACGGCGACCACGTCACCGACCTGCCCATGCTCACCGAGGTCGGACATCCGGTGGTCGTCGGCGGCTCGCCGGAGCTGCTACGGCTTCTGCGGGTGTGTACAACTACTGAGGTTTTCGTCTTGTCGTCGGGTGGTGACGGTTCATGATCTCTGCGGTATGCCGGTGGTGTGCGTTATCCGGAGGGCGGGGGCCTGACCGCTGAGCGTCGGACTTTTCGGGGTGGATGCGGCTGCGGGCCGGGTGAGAGGTTCGCGGCGGGCGAGAAGACCGCGGTGATCGCGAAGGACCTGCAGGTGAGTGTGCGGTCGGTGGAAAGCTGGCGCCGTGCCTGGCGCGAGGACGGCATGGAGGCCCTGCGTGGCCGAGGGTAGAAGCCTCGCGGCGGCCCACGGGGCCTGGATCGTCTTCGAGGACGAGTCCGGATTCTCCATGACGCCGCCTCGCGCGCCGAGCCGGTAGTTGACCGACGCACCTGGGGCCGACGCGGACACACCCCCGTCACCCGGGTGACAGGCCGGTCCCGACGCAGGACCTCGGTCGCCGCCCTGTGCTGCTACAAACCGGGCGTGAAAAGCCGTCTCATCCACCGGCTCCGCAACCACCTCCTCCTCACGGTCGCCAACTACCGGCGCCGCTACCCGGCCGCGGGGTCGTCGGGCGCGCGGACCAGCGTGCGGTTAGCAAGAAGCGTGAGTTCGGGTCGGTGGACGACGCCGTGGTGGCGGCCATGCGGCAGCCCAGTTCACCTTCGGCGAGCCTGTCGCCGTAGGGGTCAGACGACGTAGGGGCCAGACGATGTGGGGACTGTGACGCGACCGCAGGGGCGGTGTGATCAGAAGTCCGAGATCCCCGGGTCGTCCGCACGCGGTGCCGGCCACCGTGGACCGGGCCGGGCGGGTGGGGCCGGCCTCGGGCGCTGTGTGCGGACGCGGCGCAGATGCTCCAGCGTCAACGCCGCCGGGACACCGGCCAGGAGGAGGGAGAGCCCCACCGGGAGCACCCCCGACCACAGCGTCGGTGACACGTAAGCGGTGCCGGACGTGCCGTCCACCCACCGTGCACGGACCGGCTGCGAGCGGACGTCGCCCTCGACGGTGACGTCAAAGGACGCGTTGCCGTCGTCTGAGGTGAAAGTGCCCGAGCACGACGTCGATGTTCCCGCGTTGGCCACGGCGTTGTCGTACGTGCGGCAGCGGACTTCGGTCACGGTCCCGGGCTCGCCCCACAGCGCCGCCCGCAGCTCTCCGGTGAAGTTCGTCAGCATGACGTAGGCCAGAAACAACCCGACCAGGCAGGCCAGCGCCAGCCACCAAGCGGGTCCGTCCTGCTCCGCTTGCCCGTCCGAAACGTCCGCACCCTCGCTCATCCCCCACCCCCCGGGTTGCCGACAGACCTCCATGGTGACCGCTCCGGAGCACCCCCGGAAGCCCTTGTGGAAGAGGCCGTCAACCGGCTCACGGCCGAGAGCTCCCTCCTCGTCGCGGCAGCGGCCGGCAACGCGGGCCGGGTCAGCGCGCGGGCGACGGCCTGGTCGTGCCGGCGCAGCTGAAGGTCCTGCCTCTGTCAGGTGGCCGCCACGTAGGTGAGGAGTTCGGCCGCCGCACGCTCTGAGACGAGGGTCGGATCGTCAGTCCAGGACTGCGTTGAAAGTCCTGCGGTTGGCCAAGGTGTAGGCGTGCTCCCTTTCGGACCACCGGATGCGCTCGGCGATCTCGTGATCGTCAGCGACGTGCGGAGACGGGTGCATGAGGTGGTGGCGCCACCACCGGGCATTGCGCATCTGGCGGTCGAGCGCGGCATCGATGAGACGTGAGCGGAAGGCGTCGTCGAGTCCGTACGCGCCTGCGAGGATGCGTACCTGTTCGGCCTGGTCGGCGGCGCCTGGAGCGTCGGGCTTGGAGGAAATGCACCAGGTCCACGCCATGTAGTCGAGGTCTTCCAAGGGATCACCGGGGGCGCTCGAAGTCGATGAAGGCCACCGGGACGTCGTCTGCGAAGACCGTGTTGTTCGGCCCCGGGTCGTGGTGGCAGACGACGGGATGCCGACCGGCCAGGCGGCTCGCGCGGGTGGGGTCGTGAAAGGCGCGGAGCAGGGAGTCGGCGGCAGCCACCTGAGGGTCTGTCCAGCGCTGGAAGCGGGCGGGCACCCAGCCGGGAAGGTAGCTGAGGATCTCGCGGTCGACCTCGTCGAACCCGAGATGACGCGGAGCGCCGGTGCAGCCCTGCCGTCGAAGGTCACCGAGCAATTCGGCGACGAACGCGGACGACGCGGTGACCGGCCGACGGACGGTATCGCCGATCCTGCGATCCGACGCCCGCTCCCGCAGCGAATTCCTCGCCCTAGCCCGACGAGGGACCGGAGAGATCATCGTTTAGGGCACGCCCGTCACCGAGTCCCAAGACCTCGCACAGCTCAACAACTTCGGGCCGGGCGATGCGGCGGTGGCCGTTCCAGCTCATCTCATCGTGCCACTCGCCCAGTGGGCCCTGCAGACCACACGACGGCACGATCCAGCCGCGCAACGAGCAGAACCTGCAGCAGTTCGTGAACCAGTCCACCTGGAATCCGGTGTCGGTGCGCCGGCGGATCGCTGAGCGGCTGGTGCCGCCGGTCGGCCCGGACGCCTGGGCGGTCGACGGCGTGTCGTTCCCCAAGGACGGACGGTGTCCGTCGGCGTCGCCCACCAGTCCTGCGGTGCGCTGGGCAAGCAGGCCAACTGCCGGGTCGCGTCACTCGACGGGGGGAGCGTCCTGGACCTCTCGGTGCGCTTCGTCAACGCCCGCGGTGTCGGGGAAGAAGCGCAACTCC
This sequence comes from Streptomyces sp. NPDC058291, assembly GCF_042880855.1. NCBI lineage: Bacteria > Bacillati > Actinomycetota > Actinomycetes > Kitasatosporales > Streptomycetaceae > Streptomyces > Streptomyces sp. NPDC058291. The sequence continues at coordinate 45,413 of NZ_JBHVYK010000021.1, read as the reverse complement.
TCGACACGACCCAGCTGGACGAGGAGGTGAGCCAGCCGGAAGTCCCCGTGCAGGTCGTTGTCCTGTGCCGCGCGCAGCTCATCGAAACGGCCCAGCTCCGCCAGCAGGCGAGCCATCTGCTGGTCACTTGATTCCCGCGCACCGGGAACTCGGGCGGCAGCCCGTCGGACAGCGACGGCATCGTCGATGCGACCCTCGTCGAGGAGTAGCTTGACGAGTCTGTCGGGGCTGTGGGGGTGGGCCTGGAGGAGGGTGATGGCCTCCTCCACCTGTCCCTGCCCGGCCAGGAGGTCGGCCAGCCTCAAAACGGCATAGGCGTCGTCGGAGTCGGCGAGCGCCCGCAGTCGGTCGATCCGGCCATGCTCGGCAAGCATCTGGGCCAGCCGGTAAGGAGCATGCCAGTCGTTGGGCTGCGCCTCGGTGCGGTCGCCCCATATGGCGATGGCGTCGTCGATACGGCCCTGGTCGGTAAACAGATGGGTCAGTCTGTAAACGGCGAGAGTGGAGCTTTCACCGACGAGCGCGCGCAACTGGTCGACACTGCCCCGCTCGGCCAGCAGATCGATGAACGCGGACAACTCGCGCTCACTGCGCGGATGCTCCAGCTCACGGGCCAGAGCGACGGCGGCGTACGTGTCACCGTCGTCAACAAGGGCCCGCAAGTCTCCCCTACTGTGCTTCTCCCTCAGCCAGAAGATCAGGTTGTTGCGGGCGTAGCTGTCGCCCGCGTCGGCTCGGGTCCGCAACTCCTCCACACGGTCCTGCTTCGCCAGCATGCGGGCCAGGGCATCACAGGCCGCCTCCCGCCCCCCGCTACTGTCGCCGGTATCGGCACGCGTCCGCAGCTCGTCGAGACGGCCGTGTTCCATCAGCAGGTGAGCCAGCCTGTCGGCGCCGTAACTGTCGTCGGCGTCGGCACGGGCCCGTTGGACGTCGAGAGCCTCGTCCACACGGCCGTGGTCGATCAGCAACGTGACGAGCAGGACGGTAAGTGAATCCGCGTCGCTGGGAGATGTGTCGGCCGTACCGAAACTGGCCTGCGCCGCGACGGCATCGTCGAAACGTCCCCCGTCGACCAGCGCAACTACCAACTTCTTCGCGGCGTCCAGGTTTCCGCCCTCGGCGCGGGCCTGTAGTTCATCGAGAGCGCCCAGCCCTGCCAGCGTGGCGTACAGCAACTGGGCCACGATGGGTGAGCTGCTGGTTTCGGCAAGATCGCGCAGTTCATCGATCCGGTCCTGCGCTGCCAGCAGACGCGCCAGATGCTCGGCCGCATGCCTGTCGCCCGCATCGGCCCGGGCACGCAACTCATCGCCGCGGCCCAGCTTTGCCAGCAACTCCCCCAGCCGGTACGCCACGCGGTGGTCGCCCGCGTCGAAGCGCACCTGTAGTTCCCTTATCTCGCGCTTGATGGACCGGCGCTTGCTGAAACGGCCATAGTTCACGATTGACACCATGAGGTCTCCGTGCCCTGGCCACAAGGACGAGAATGCACTGGGTCAGCTGCTCTGAGTGATTTTGAAAGGCCAGCCGTCGCCCCTTTGCCAGTACCGGCGCCTCGCGAAGACCCGCCTGCGACCTCGCTCCGCCCCGTCAGCCAAAGAAAAAGACCTCTTACTGGATCCTGGTCGTGACCGCCCTGAACGCGGCAGGGTCCGGCTCGTCACCGATGTCGGCCCCCACCCCTGTCCCATGCCCCGGGCGTCCGGCTCCCTGGAATGGGTGCGACGCCGGCACACCGGCGACGGCTGGTGGGGCTGACAACGCCGCGGCCCCGGAGAGACGGCCCGCTCCGTCTTCCGGAGACGGACGCTCACAACCGGCCTCACACCCGGCCGGATCACACGGCCCTCAGGTCCGGAACAGCAACAGCTGTTCCGGACCTGAGGGGTTCGCCTCGGAGGCCGACTATCCGAGGGTCCACTGCTGGTTGCTGGCGCCGCTGCACGACCAGAGCTGCACCGGGGTTGCGTTGGCGGTGGAGGCCCCGCTCACGTCCAGGCACAGGCCGGACTGGACGCCGGTGATCGTGCCGTTGGGGTTGACGTTCCACTGCTGGTTCGGCTGGCCGCTGCAGGAATAGACGATCACCTGGGTGCCGTTGGTGGTGCCCTTGCCGCTGGCGTCCAGGCAGAGGGTGGTGCCCCCGACCGTGACCGTCAGCTCGTTCGCCGAGGTGTGCGTCCAGGTCTGGTTGGGCCGGCCGTTGCAGCTGTATATCTGCTGCTGGGTGCCGAAGGTCGTCGTCGAGTTCGGGTCGTCCAGGCACTTGCCCGCGCCCACGGCGTGGAGCGGTCCCGTGGTGGCGGTGGTGATGCCGCTGACGGTCCAGGTGAAACGGGTGCTGCCGGTGGCGCCGGTGGTGTCGGTGGCGCTCACGACCACGCTGAACGTGCCGCCGCTGCTGGGCGTGCCGGAGATCAGGCCGCCGGCGGAGATCGACAGGCCGGGGGGCAGGCCCGTGACGCTGTAGGTGAGGGTCTGGCCGGCTGCCGAGTCGGTGGCGCTGATCTGGAGCGCGCGGATCGCGGTGCCGGACACGGCGGTCTGGTCGCCCGGGTTGGTGACGGCGACGGTGTTGCCACCGGTCGAGCCGCTGCCGTCCAGGCCCATGAAGTGGATGGCGTAGGCGGCCATCTGCGTGCCCTGGATCGGCAGCTGGTGCCCGGCACCCACCATGCTGTACGTCTCGACCTGCGTGCTGCCGGAGCTGTTGTTGTACCGGGCCCGGTTCCAGTTGGTGACCGGGGTGTCCCTCGACGACGGGGTCTGACTCACCCCGAGCACGTTCGCCCACTGCTTGGTCTCTTCACCGAGGTTGTTGTAGTTCAGGGTGGTGTCGGCGGTGCCGTGCCACAACTGCACGCGGGGACGCGGCCCGGTGTAGCCGGGATCGGCGTTGCGCGCCAGGTCGCCCCACTGCTGCGGGGTCATGGAGACCTGACCCCCAGCGCAGGGCCCGTTCCAGCCGCGCACAGTACCCGTGTAGAAGCAGTGGTAGGGCACGCCCATGAACGCGGCGCCCGCCTTGAACACGTCCGGGTAGTCCGCGAGCATGACGTTGGTCATCATCCCGCCCGACGACTCGCCGGTGACGTACACGGCGTTGGGGTTCCCGCCGTAGTGCTGCTCGGTGTAGGTGATCATCGACATCAGCCCGACCGGGTCACTGCCGCCGTTACGCCTGAGTGCCTGGTCGGACGAGACGTCCCAACAACTGCCGCTCGGGTTGGACGAGGGGTAGATGACGATGAACCCGTTCTTGTCCGCCAGCGACCCGAAGTCGGTGCTGGAGTAAAGGTAGGGCCCGGAGCCCTGGCAGCCGTGCAGCGCGAGCAGGATCGGCGGGTTCGCCTTGACGCTGTTCGGCACGTACACGTACATCTGCAGATTGGTCGGGTTGGCGCCGAAGTTCGTGACCTGGGTCAACGAGGCCGCGGCGGCCTGGGGCGCGGCGGACAGGCCCACACCGACAGCCGCGACGACCGCCAGGAGCAGGCCGAACAGGCGGAACCGCAGGTACCGTATTCGTGCCATGGGATCTCTTCCTCCACGGTTCTGTTAGCGCTAACAGTGCAGCATCGCTTTCCACCGTCACACTGTCGCCAGATCCGCCGTTGGCTGCCGCACCACACCGGGCCCTCCGCCAAGCAGCTCCACTTGAGCCCATTCCCTGCTCGACAAATCACCCGAGGGACTTCCCTGAGCGACGCCATGACGCCCGACCAGGGCGGATGGTGATCGGGGCCCGACGGTGGCGGACCCCCCAGAAGTGGGCCGGTCGTCCACGCGGGATCCCTGCACTTCCCGACGGGTGGGGCGGATGACAGAACCGGGGCAGGGTTGGTCCTCAGGTCACATTGAGCACTCCTGAAGAAGAAGGCGATCACTCACGAGATAGTGAGCGCTCACATTCAGCTGTGGGGGGGTCAGGTGTGTAGTCGGGCATCCCGGGCGGTGCACCGATGGAACGCCGAGATGACACTGACACATCCCGCCGCGCTACCTCAAGGGGCGCGCAGCGCCGATCGCGATCGTCGACGCCGCACGATCCAGGCGGTCGACGACGGCCCGGTAGGACGCGCCGGCACAAAGCCCACGTGAGATCTCTTCCCGCTCGCCCATGGTCGAGCTTCGGCGCGCGCTGTGCGGGGTGCGGGAGCGATCCCTCCGTAATGCTTGAGGACGGTGAACACCGAGCCCGGAGTTCGGCGTTCTCCGCCTTCAGGCGCTTGAACTCTGCAGCCTCGTCCGAGGTCACGCCCGGACGCTGGCCGGCATCGACTTCGGCCTTGCGGAGCCAGGTCCGCACCGTCTCAGCAGCACCGATGCCCACCTTTGCGGCGACCGCCTTCATCGCGGCCCACTCCGTCGGGTAGTTGGGGCGGATCGCCGCGGCCATGCGCACCGCACGCTCACGAAGCTCAGGAGGGCAGGGGGACGGACGTGCCACGACTCGATCCTCTCAGGGAATCGAGCCTCCATCAGACCCGGAGCGGTTCACCACCTCGCTCCTCGTTCAGATCCTGTCTTTGAACCCCCGTAGCGCACCCGGCCGGCGGGGGGGGTAACCCCACCTTCAAGCAGGTGGTTGGCGGTATCCCGGTCCGGACCTTGATCGAAAATACTGGGTCCAGATCAGGTCGTCCCCTACCAGTGACGGGAATTCTTCTTGTACGAGCACGGATACGCAGCCAACGGGTCACGTACGTCCACGAGGGGTGGCCGCAGCCGGGGGGAGCACAGGCTGCGGGTCGCGGTCGTCGGGGCGGTCGCCACGGTCGTGATGAGCGCCGGTCTCGCCCTGCCGGCGTCGGCTGTCGGCAGGGCGGATGCTTCCGCGACACGAGGCGGGCACGCGGCCACCCAGGCGGCCCTGGACTTGGCCGTCCAGGACGGGGCGCCCGGGGGCATCGTGCTCGCCGAGCAGGGGCGCGACATCTGGGCGGGAGATGCGGGCACTGCGGATCTGGCAACCGGCCGCAAGCCGCAGGCCGATGACCGCTTCCGGGTCGGTTCGATCACCAAGACGTTCGTGGCCACGTCGATGCTCCAGTTGGAGGAGGAGGGGAAGCTGAGCCTGGACGACACGGTGGACCACTGGCTGCCGGGCCTGGTGCAGGGCAACGGGCACGACGGCGGCGAGATCACGCTACGGCAGATCCTCAACCACACCAGCGGCATCTACAGCTACACCGATGACGAGGCGTTCAAGCGCAAGGAGTTCGGCACCGACTTCCTCAAGTACCGCTACGCCACCTGGACGCCCCGCCAGATCGTCCGACTCGCCATGACACACCGGCCGGCCTTTGCCCCCGGCGACGACTGGAGCTACTCCGACACCAACTACGTCATCGCCTCCATGGTGATCCAGAAGGCCACCGGCCACTCCTACGCCCACGAGATCGAGCAGCGCATCCTGCGCCCCCTGCACCTGGACTCCACCAGTCTGCCGGGCACCCGCGCCCGCGTCCCCGGACCCAGCGGACGCGCCTACTCGAAGCTGACCGGGGAGCTTGCCGGACCGGGAGAGCCGAACAGCGCGATCTACGACGTCACCGAACTCAACCCCTCATTCGCGGGTGCCGCAGGAGAGATGATCTCCAGCAACCAAGACCTCAACCGGTTCTACCGGGCCCTGCTCTCCGGTCGGCTTCTGGAGGAGCCTCAACTGAAGGAGATGATGACGACCGTCTCGATCAAGAACATGCCCACCTTCTCCTACGGCCTGGGACTGATGAGGATGACGTTGTCGTGCGGTACCGAGATATGGGGGCACAACGGCGGGATTCAGGGCTCCATCTCGCAGACTATGACGACGGCAGACGGAGATCACGTGCTGTCGCTGAACTTCAACGGCGACTGGAACATCCACGAACAGCGCCTCGTCGACGCCGAATTCTGCGGTGTCTGAACTTGACTCGGGGATCTTGAAGGCGTCGCGAAAACAGGCGGGTCAGTCGCGGCCGCCGCGGCGGTGGCCCCACGAGGCAGCCTCGACGAAGCGGCCGTGGTCGTTGCGCAGGGTCGCGGTGTCGTGGTCGTGGTCGTTGTTCCACACGTAGGCGCGGCGGTCCCGGTAGACGTCGGTGCGAGTGTCGCGGCCCTCACCGGTGTGGACACGGACGGTGGCGCGGCCGGCCAAACGGTAGTGCTCGAAGGTGTAGCGGTGCCCGGAGTGGTCGGTCAGGGTCCACCCGTCGAGGCTGACCGCGCTGCGGGTGGTGTTGGTCAGCTCCACCCACTCCTTGTTCAGCGACCGGTTGGAACGGTCGTCACGTCCCGGTTGGAACGGTCGTCACGTCCCGGCGAGTCGTAGTGAACGGCGGAGATCTCCACTTCGCCTGTTCCGGACGGTGGTCGGCCCCGGACGCCGGCAGCGCCGCCACGGACACGAGGGCGCTGGCCGCTAGCGCGGCGGCGGCCGGACGGCGGGCGGTGATAGAAGCAGAAACGGACCCGTTCGGTCCCGCTCCTTATAAGACCAGGTCAACGCCCTGCTCCCGCAGCTCGAAACGTCAGCCCCCTCAGTCCCGCCGGGCCTCACGCGCACACGAGGGCGAGGCTTGAGTGTCTTGAGCAGAGCAGCTGATAACTACCAGGCTGAGTCCCGTCAGTCCCGTCAGTCCCGTCAGTCCCGTCAGTCCCGTCAGTCCCGTCATCTAGACAGCAGAGGCGCTGACCTGCAGTTTTGCTGAGGGACTGAGCCGCGGGACTCAAACCAGCGATTCGTTGGACCCGTGACGTGCGAGTGCAGGCTCAGTGACCGTGGTCCTGCCGGCGAGGCCTCGATCGAGCAGGTCGCCGACACCGCTCCCCTAGACACCGCCGACGGTCCCTCAGGATCGGCCGGGGGTGCCGGTCCGGTCGGGTGTAGAGGCGGTAGTCGGCCTCCAGGCCGCGCGCGGTCTTCGGCTCGCTGATGTTCAGGCGGTGGGTGGAGATGGCGGCGGCCACGATTCTGTCGTCCAGGCCGGGGTCGTGGCGGCGGCCGCGCAGAACGAGGGCGAGGTGACGGCGGGCTTCGGCGAGCAGGTGCCGGCGGTGGAAGCGACCGCCTTCGTTCATCAGGATCACCGTCGCGGTGACCTCGATGGCCGCCAGAGCGACGTCGACCACGGCGGCGACCCGGGCCCGGATCGCGACAGCCGCGGCATGTCGGAGCACGCACGAACGTGCGCCGGTCGGTACGGATCAAAGTGCACCACCTGATCGGATGCCCGTCGGTCCGACAAGAGCGGGTGCTCTCTTGGTGCCGTAGCCCAACGGGCTTGATGTGGGCCTTCCGTTCTGTCTCAGCGCGTGGCCCGGGCTGCTGCTTCTCGGGTGATGTCGGTGTAGAGGCGGAAGAGGGCCGGGCGGCCTTCGCCGTGGCCTCGTTCGTGCAGGGCTGCCCAGCACTGGGCGATGAGCTCCCGGGCCTGGGTGCCGGGCCAGGGCTGGGGCAGGAGCTGAGGCGGCAGCAAGGGGTCGGGCTGGATGGAGCGGGTAAGTTCGGCGGCCAACTCAACCGCGATGGTGAGGAGTGCGGACGGGGAGAGTAGGGCACCGTCGGTGAGCCGGGCGAGGCGTGGCTGGGCGATGCGGATGAGGCGGTGGTAGCGGTCGGCGATCTCTTGCAGGGGCCACAGGCGGCGGGCGAGTTCGGCAGCCGCTTTGGTGTCACCCCTGCGTAGATCCGTCGTGGTGAGGAGGGTGAGCGCGCCGTGGACGCCCAGGCGGTGGGCCGCCTCTTCGACGTACGGCTCCCAGGTGTTGGCGCAGACATACAGTCCGCCCTGGAGCGGGGCGCCGCCGAGGTGGACGAGTGTCTCGCGCAGGGAGTCCCGGGCGGTGCGCTCCGATTCCGGCATCGCGAAGGCGGCCAGGTGCCAGATGCCGTCCCAGGGCGCGAGCCCGGCGTCCTGCTGGAATGCGTGCCGGAGGAAGTCGGCGTTGGGGACGAGGGCACGCGTGGTGTCCGCGGTCGCGTGCAGCTTCGCCTTGCGGCCCCGGCCCTCGTGGGTGAACCGGCCTTCGACCACAAGGCGTTTGATGCACAGCCGTACCTGCTGGTCGCTCATGCCCAGGGTGTTGGCGATGGTGTACAGCTCGTCCGCGCTGACGGTGCCGTCCTCGCGGATCAGTGCGTGGACGAGCAGGCGGGTGGGGACCTCGACGTGGTCGGCTTCGGCGCTCACAGTTCTCTCGCTCCTGTGTTCGCGACGGGGCGGTGCATGGTGGTCACCGCGCCGAAACCCAGCAGCCTGCGCAGGCAAGGAATCTGCTCGGTCCGTACGGCCGTGAAGCCGCGCCGCTCGTAAAGGGCTCTGGCGCGCGGATTGGTGTCGATCACGTCCAGTCTGACCTCCCGGCAGTCCTGCTCCGCCGCGACGGCGGCCACTTCCTCGATGAGCAGGCTCCCGACGCCGCGGCCGCGTACATCTCGGTCCACGGCGATGCCGTCCATGACGAGTTGCCCGGGAGCCGGATGGCGTTCGAGCAGGACGAGAAGCAGGAGTCGGTGCAGTCCTCGCAGGTGTCCGTATGCGCGCAACACGGCGGAGGCCGATCCTCCGGTGAGGGCCCGGCCACCGAGCTGGTAGCCGGCGAGGCCGACGAGCCGCCCGTCGAGGAGTGCGCACACCGCGCGATCTGCGTTCAGGTGGGCGGCGATGAAGGGCACCGCCTTGTCCGCCGGGTTCAGCGCGGGGCCGAGTTTGCGGCCGAAGGCGTCCCAGTACAGCTCGGCCGCTCGCCGCTCGGCTCCAGCCGGAACACCCCGCCGCACTGTCACCGCTCCAGCGCCCGTGGCCGTTTCGTCCAGTCCCATGCCCGTGCCCCCTTTCTCACTGCAATCAGCCTCTGAATCTATCACGCTTGCTACGATCGTTTTTCAAGCGATAGTTCCAGGCTGGTACACCTGAACAAAGGCGGTCAGATCCCATGTGCCCAACAACCAAGCCCCGGCCGCGAAAACTCCGCATTGCCGTGTGGTCACTCGTCAGCGTCCTGGTCGTGACCACCGGTCTTGCCGGTGTGGTGCTGTGGCAGAACTCCTACGACATGGACGAGCAGCGGGTTTCGATCCGCCACGGCCGCCACACCCTCAACGGCGTACTCGCCACGCCCAAGGACGGCCGCAAGCGCCATGGCCTGGTCGTGTACCTACACGGCGACGGACCCGTCGACGCCACCCACGACGACGGTTACAAGCCCATGTGGGAAGCGAACGCCAAGGCCGGGTACGCCTCCCTGTCCTGGGACAAGCCCGGAGTCGCCGGCGCCCCCGGCGACTGGCTCGACCAGTCCATGGACGACCGGGCCGACGAGGCCGCCGCCGCCATCGCCTGGGCGCGCGCCCGCCCGGACATCGACGGCGACCGCATCGGGCTCTGGGGCGCCAGCCAGGCGGGCTGGGTCCTGCCGAAGGTCGCCGCCAAGACGCTGGTGAGCTTCGTCATCGCCGTCTCCCCCGCCATCAACTGGCTCCAGCAGGGCCGCTACAACCTCCTCGCCGAGCTGCGCGCGGACGGGGCATCGGCAGCCCGTATCAAGGGCGCGATCGCCAGGAGCGACGCCACCCGCCGGCTGCTGAAACGCCAGGCGCCGTTCGAGGAGTACGTCAGCTCCATGCAGGGCGACACGGACGGCATGACCGCCGACCGCTGGCGCTTCATCTCCAAGAACTACACTGCAGACGCCACGCAAAATCTCCGCGCCCTGCGCGGCGTACCGGTGCTGCTGGCCCTCGCGGGCCATGACATCAACGTGGACACCGCTGACACCGAGCGCGTCTACCGCAAGACGCTGGACGCAGGCGGCACATTGACGGTCAAGCGCTACCCCGACGCCGCCCACTCACTGCTCAAGCACTCCATCGAGCAGTCCGACCTCAAGACCACGCTCACCGCACTCTTCTCCCCCCGCAAGCTCTTCGCAGAAGGATTCCTGGACCACCAACGGCAGTTTCTCCAGGAACTCGGCTGAGGCAGCAAATCCACTCCCGACACCCACACCCCCGCGAGTCCGACCACGGCACCTGGTGCACGTTCGCGTGCACCACCCGGTGCACTGTGAAGCGAACGCCGACACGGCAGGGGCGTACTCGAGGAGGGAGTTGATGAGGTCGACGGCCACCCTGAGGTGAGGATCGCGCTCGCCTTCCACCATGCGCGCAGTGTGCGAGCTGCTGGGTCTCCTGCTTGGGCGGTCGGGTCTTGCGGGCGGCGATCTCGTTCAGCTTGGCGCGGGCCCGTTCGGAGACCACGGGCAGGAACTTCAGCTCGCGATCCGGTCGCTACGCCGGGAGGTCCAGCGGATCAGCTCGTGCGCCACCCCGGCAATCCCCATCACCGGCCGGCGCCCCGGCAAGAACCCGCAAGGACGTCCGTGAGGCGGGGCGGGGCCGGGCCAGGGCGCTCGCACGTCCGGAGCCCATGCTGGTTCAGTCCAGGTCGTTCCACGTCCACGGGCCTGCGGGCGTCAGGTGGTTGTGGGCCAGGTCCGCAGCAGAGCGGCGATCTTACCCGCGGTGCAGGCGGGGTCAAGGAGCAGATCCTTCAGGGCGATGGCGTCCTCACGACCGGGCTTGACGGAGATCCCGGCGGCTTCGAGGTACATGACGCCGGACGCGGCGGCGACGGCCATGTTGGAGCGCTCCAGCCAGCGGCACCGGCCCAGCGAGTGCATCAGGGCGGCGGCTTTGGCGTAGGGGCCGCCGTAGACGGGCTGCTCGAAAATCTCGGCCCGGTGGCGGGCGACCGCCGAGACGGGAACGCCGTAGTCGTCGGGGGCCGGGTCGTCCGCGCCGGCGGCCTCCGCGACTTGCAGGATCCAGGGAACGTCGATGTGCAGGTCCATCACGCCGCGCGTGCTCCCCGGGGTGCCTGCTGGGCTTGTTCCGCCTCGTCGAAGACCGCCTGGTGTTCGGCCAGAAAGCGGGCGGCCGCGTCCACCGCTCGGGCGCGCAGGCCGGTGGCATCGTCCTGTACCAGCCTGGCGAGGTAGTCCCCGATGCTCAGTCCCAGGTCGGCGGCGCGCTTCTTCGCGAGTTCGGCCACGTCCTCATCCACGCGCGCGCCCAGTTGTGTCTTCGCCATACCGCCATGGTAACAGCTGTTACCGGGATAGGCGGGTCGCCGACGGAACGGTGGTCCCCTGCGTCCAGTCCCCGTCGAAGAGAGCGGGCGACAGGCGCTCATGGGGACAGCTGTTGCGCGATCCGGCGCCCGGCATCACGTCTCAGGACGCCTGAGTGCTCAGGACCGCTCAGACCGCCGATCACCCACGCGCGCATCGCCTGGCTCCCGTCCGCCGCCCGGCGGGCGGCCGGTCTGCCGCGGGGAGGCCGGTGCGTCGGCCCCCACGGCGCGTGATGTTCCCTGGGCGGTGGGGTCGAGCGCAGAGGCCCCCGACGCGCAACGAGAATCGTGCTGTTCGTGTTCCACGCGGTACGCGGGTGTCGCCGCTGGCAGCAGCCGCCCAACTGGCCGTCGACGAGCGCGGCCGTGTCGTCGTCGACGCTGCGCTGCGTTCGGTCTCGCACACCGCAGCTCGGCGTGTAGCGCCATGGCGGAGCGGATGAGCGCGCGTCGCGACGAGTACGTTGGTCGCGGCGCGCGTTTGGCCATGCCCCGACGCCGGCCGCGGTAGAAAGGCGGGCTGTGCGGTGCCGGCCGGCTATCGACTGGCGAACGAGGGGTTTCAGGCGGTGGTGCGGTTGCCTTGGCGTGCGGCGAGCGCGGCGTCGGCGCTGGAGTAGGCGGGCAGGAAGGTGTCCATCCCGGTGACGCTGAGCAGGCGGCCCAGCCGGTCGGGGATGGCCGCCAGGGTCAGGGAGCCGTCGGCGTCCTTGGCGCAGCGCCAGATGCCGACGAGGGCGCCCAATCCTGAGGAGTCGCAGAAGGTGACGCCTGAGAGGTCGGCGAGCAGGTCGGGGTGGCCGTTCGCGATGAGTTCCAGGGCGCGGGCCCGTACGGCGGGTGCGGCGGCGATGTCGAACTCGCCGGACAGGACGATCACAGCCAGGGCGCCGTCGGTGTGCGGGACGTCGATGTGGAATGCGTCGGTCATGGGCGTGGGTTCTCCTGCCCGACGCAGACGTCGGCGGTCGGGGCGGCGGCGCTGTGGACGGTGGTGGTGATGCCGACGGGCGCAGCATCGGGGGTGGGGACGGACAGGGCCAGCAGGGCCACGTCGTCGCGTTCGGTGTCGGGGAGGGTGTCCAGGAGTGCGACGGTGTCGTCGATCAGGGCGCCGGCACTGACCGGCGCCGACCGCCGGGCCAGGAAATCGGTCAGGCCCGTGTCGGCGAGCATGCGGCCGTCGGCGGTGCGGGCCTCGGTCAGCCCGTCGGTGTACAGCAGCAGTCCCTCGCCGGGTGACAGGTGCAGGGTGAGTGAGGCGAAGGCGGCTTCGGCGAACGCGCCGACCAACATGCCCCCCTTGGCGCGGACCGCCTCCACCCGCACGCCGCCGCCCTCGACGGGGCTCAGGCGGTAGGCGGGCGGGTGGCCGCCGGTGGCCAGTGTGACCGTGAAACCGCCGTCCCGGGCCGGATCGAGCAGGCCGAAGACGGCGGTGCAAAAGCGGGTACCGACCGCCGCGTCCAGCAGCAGCGCGGTGTTCAGGGCTTTGAGCGCTGCCGTGGGGTCCGCGTCGACGAGGGCTGCGGCCCGCAGCGTGTAGCGGGTCAGTGAGGTGATCGAGGCTGCTTCGGCGCCCTTGCCGCACACATCGCCCAGGAAGAACGCCCACCGGCCGCCGCCCACGGGGAAGACGTCGTAGAAGTCACCGCCCACTTCCTGCGGGGAGGCGGTCTTGTAATGGCAGGCCAGCTCCAGGCCCGGTACCGCGGGCAGTGCCGGGGGCACCAGGGTGCGCTGCAGGGTGGAGGCGAACGCGGCGATGGCCGCCTTGTCCCGCTCCGCACGCTGGCGGGCCTCTTCCTCCGCCTGGCGCTTCTCCTGCTCGACCTTGCGGCGCTCCTGCTCGGCGCGTACCGCGTTCAGTGCCGACAGCCGCAGCTCAAGCTGGTCACGCACTACCGCGGCCAGGTCCCCGAGGGTGGAGGCATCGGCCTCGCTGATCTCGCGGGGGCGGGTGTCGAGGACGTTGACCGTGCCCAGGCGGTGCCCGTCGGCGGTGATGATCGGAGCGGCGGCGTAGAACCGCACCCCCATCGGGCCGGCGACCAACGGGTTGGAGCAGGCGACCGGGTCCAGCAACGTATCGGGGATGACGGTGGTGTCATCGGTGAGCACCGCCGAGGCGCACAGGCCCGGATCGCGGCCGATCTCGCTGACGCCTTCCAGCCCGTGCGCGGCCTTGAACCAGATCCGGTCCTCATCCACGATCGTCACCGTCGCCACCGGCACGTCGAACAGCCGTGCCGCCAGCGCCGCGACTCTGTCGTAGGCGCCGTCCGGCGGAGTGTCGAGAATGTCGTAACGACGCACCGCCGCCATCCGCGCCGCCTCGACCGGCGCGGCCACAGGCCCGCTCGGTGCTGTCACAGGCGGGCTCGCTTGCTCCGGCATGTCCCTCGTCTCGTCATCCCCCCCAGGAAGGCACCGACCAGACAGCCAGCACCCCGGAACCCTACCGAACGCCCCCAGCGTCACCGCACATCGGGCACCGCCGAGCGGCCGGTCCACAAGCTTGCGGAAGAAGCCCGTGACCCACGGACGTCCGCGCCCGCGGTCAGCCGACGCGACAGTGCCCACGCACTCCCCCGCCATGGCGCCCGCTCCCGGCCGGTGGAGCCCTCCACTCGGTGGACGATGCCCGGCATCGTCACCTGGGGGCAGGTCATGCGCCTCGTCGAGCGTCAGCGGGCGCAGCCCTTCCGTGTCGTGCTCCACGGGCGCGAGGTCGATCTCGTCGAGGTCGAGGTGGTCGTAGTCGTCCATGAACTGGGCAACGTCGCCGGGCCTCCCGGGCATGACACCCGGGAGGCCCGGCGCAGGGGGCGCGACGGTCAGTAGCCGCAGTTGGTGACCCACTTGTGGGAGGAGATGCGGTCGTTCCACTCCGACGGGATGTTGCCCGATCCCCCATTGGGGGCGCAGGTGGAGGCACCTCCGTAGCCGATGTCCGCGTATAGGCGCACGTCGCCGAAGGAGCCCGGGTAGCCGTTGTTCCACCAGGACGAGGCGCGGTCGTTCATGTTGAAGTCGTCGCCCCAACCGCAGGTGCGCCAGTCGGAGTCGTTGCCGCTCCACCCGCAGGCGGAGCCGCCGCGGTTGGCGTTCTCCCACACCCAGTAGGCGCCGTTGGCGGCCAGGTCGGAGGTGTCGTCCGCGGTGGCGGCACTCGCTGTGGTCAAAGTGGCGGGCACGGTGAGCAGTGGTAGCACGAACGCGTGCCGTGGCGGTGATGCCGGTGGTTGCACGGTGACGCCTCATCGGGGGAGACGCTCCTCTCGCTGTTGCGGTGCTCGCGAACCCCGGTCCGGCCGCTACCCGTTGTTGGCCGCCGGGATGGTTGCACTGAACAATCAATCGCCGAAAAATCCGCCCTGGGAGGTCGAGATCCGCCCGGGGCGGGGAGCAAGGGCGGGAAAAGGCCCGATCCGGGGCCATGGCCCGCAAGGAGCGTCCGCTGGAGGGGACGATGGACCGCTGCTGCGCTTCGCCGACGCCCTGCGCCGATTACGTCACGAGGCGGGATCCCCGCCGTACCGGGATCTGGCGCACCGCGCCCACTACTCGGTGGCCACCCTCTCCAGCCGCCGCCTCCGGGCGGCGGCTGCCCAGCCTGGACGTCACGCTGTCGTACGTGCGGGCCTGCGGCGGCGACCCGCAGGAGTGGGAGCAGCGCCGGCATGCTGTCGCCGTCGAACCCAACCGATCATGTGTTGCGACGATCCCTGCTCTGTGCGGGCCCTGGTCCGGCCGTGGCCCGATCGCGCGCCAACTCGATCGATGACGCGCGATCGGGAGTTCCAGCCCGCGTCGGCGGTCAGGACCGTCAAGTACGCGATCGGCGCAACACGCCGCCCGGACGTCTTGGTCCTGGGGCGAGACTGGCTAGCATTGCGGCAGGTACTGCTGGTCGTGCTGCCAGCCCCATTGGTCGAGGTTCACGTCGCTCACGTAGACACCCCGGTGCCCGGTGTCGTCGTCGGTTTTGAGCCAGATGTCGTCATAGTGGCCGTTGTTGGAGTACCAGGCGCCGTATGTCCAGCAGTAGAAGTAGCTGGTGCCGGCGTACAGGGTGCCCGCGTGCGACGAGGTGTTCGCGTCAGGGCTGTAGTGGGTCCACTGGTCGATGACCGTGGTGAAGTTGTAGGTGGAGGCCGACGCGGGCGCCTGCGGCGCCTGCGGTGCCGCCACCGCCTGGGAGGCGGTGACGAGGAGCCCCGCAGTCGCCATGGCTGCGAGCGTGACAGATATGCGGGAACGTGAACTCATGTTCCTTCTTCCCCTGTGTATGCCGCTGGGTGGTGCCGTAGCGGCAGTCCGTCCCGGGCGGTCAATCCCGGACGGCTCTCAAGGTAGGACAGCCCGCAGCGACCTTCCCAACACTTCAACACTCACCGAAACGTTGAAACCGCCAGGCAGTGACGGTGCCGGGCCGGGCCGGCCTCAAGTCGATGCAGAACCAGGGCATCGAGCCAGTCGGCTCTTTTCACGGACTGCGGTTCTGATTCGCTTTTCGTGAACCGGTCACGGTGGGTCATGCGACGTAGGTCAAAGGCTGTGGTTCCTGTGCACTTCTGTGGCGAGGAAGTCTCGCGCAGCGGAGGTGACCCGGTCGCGAATGTGCTGCTGGTCCGGAGGTTGATCGTCGGGCAGGTCGAGCGCTCTCGCCAGAGCGACGATGGGTTGCAGCGCCTCGGGGTAGTCGAGTTCGGCTGCGGCTTCTTCATAGATCAGCTTCGCCCCTTACACGGGATCGAGTTGGCACGCCACGATCTGGCCGGCCCACCACTGGGCCGCGGTCCATCGCGCCTTGGCAAGATCGTCCGAGGCCAGCGGCAGCAGGCTCAACTCTTCCAGCACTAGGCCAAACAGCTCGCGGGCCTGGGGATACTCACCACGCGCGAGGCCAGCCAGCAAGGCAAGCGACGGAGCCTCCCGCACCGCCGTGTTCAACCTCGACCCCGCGGGCAACCTCGCCACCACGACCGACACCGAGGGCAAGACGGTCACCTTCCGCTACGACGACTGGGGCCGCGTCGACAAGATCACCACCGCCGAGGGCCGCGTCACCGTCTTCACCGACGACGACGCCAACCGCGTGACCTCCATGCTGCGCGGCACCGGCTTCAACAGCGACGGCCACACCGGCCCGACCTGGACCTACGCCTACAGCAGTGATGCGGCGACCCCGGCCGGCACCACCACGGCCACCGATCCGGAGTCCCACGGCGCCAAGTACCAGCACGACGGTGACGGCCAGGTCACCGAGGTGACGGACGCGCTCACCCATAAGCGGTCCACGAAGTTCGACGCCAACCACAACATCGACTCCGCCACCGACGCGATGGGCTCGGGCGCCACCCCGGGCAACGCCACCGACTACGGCTTCAGCGACCGCAACAACCTGGAGACGGTGACGCTGCCGACCAAGGGCAAGACGGTCAACCACTGGCAGACGATCGCCGGCGGCGACGTGCCGTCCGACTCCACCAACCCCGACGGCGAGAAGACGCAATTCACCTACGACGCGGCCGGCAACACGGCGTCGGTGGCGCAGAGCGGCACCGGCGGCGGCAACGTCTCCTACACCTACAACCCGTCCTCTCCCACCTGCGGCGGCTTCGAGGGCCAGCGCTGCACGCAGAAGACGAAGATGACCTCCACGAAGTCGGTCACCACCAACTTCCACTACGACGCCGAGGGCAACCTCGACACCGTCACCCCGCCCGCACCACTGGCCAAGACGACCTACACCTACGACGCGCTCGGCCGCACCAGGACGGTGACCGACGCCCGCGGTGTCACGGTCACCTACACCTACGACAACCGCGACCGCATCAAGGTCGTCGATACCACCACCAAGGCGAGGGTGGAGTACTGGTACGACGGTGACGGCAACCTCGTGCAATGCTCGGACGGCACTGGCACCGTCAAGTACACGTTCGATCTGCTGCAGCGCGAGACGGTCCGCACTCTCCAGGACGGCTCGCAGACCCTGCTCGCCTACACCGCGGCCGGCAATGTCGATTATTACAAGGACCCGGCCGGGACGACCGATTACACCTGGAACGAGGTCAACAAGCTCAAGGAGTTGAAGGACCCCCACGGCAAGGTCACGGCATACAAGTACGACAACAATGACGTGCGCACCACCACCACTTACCCGGGCGGGACGGTGCAGACGGTCAGCGTCGACAAGTCCAGCCGCCCGGAGTCCATCAAGACCACCTCGCCCCAGGGAACGCTGGTCAATCTGGCCTATCCCTTGCCCTGGCCCGAGTTGAGTGATCCAATCAGCCATCGCCGCCATGCATGCAGGCCAGGGGGAGCATTGAGGATTCTGCGCGAGCGAGTGGGGACCACAGCCGGGCACGCGATGCAAGGACCCGCCGACGTAGATGCCTACACACTGGATTCAGGCACCGGCCTGGCCATCACCGTCTGGACGTACGGAGCCACCCTCATCGAGGTCAACGTGCCGGACCGGCGCGGCCGTTCCGACAACGTCGTGGTCCGGCTGCCCGACCTGCGGTCCTACGAGGACCCCGCCCTGAACGCCTACGTCGGCGCGACCGTCGGCCGCTATTGCCGCTGCGTGACCGGTGGCCGCATCCAACTCGACGGCAAGTTACACGACTTGGACCGCAACGACGACGGGCACCACCTCCACGGGGGCTCCCTGGGCTTCGACAAGCACGTCTGGCGGGCCGAGCCACAGGTGCTTCCGGACCGCCTGGTGCTCGCCCTGCGGCTGGACAGCCCGGACGGGGACCAGGGCTACCCCGGGGCACTCGCCGCCGAGGTGCGCTACGAGATCGACACCGAGTCCCGCCTGACCTTCGACTTCCGGGCGACCACCACGGCGCCCACGGTGGTGGGCCTCACCAACCACGCGTTCTGGAATCTCGGCGGCCAGGAGCGGACCGTGGACGATCACGAACTGACCCTGAACTCCACCCGTTACGTGGCCTTCGACGAGCGTCTGATGCCGCTGGCGGGCCCGCCCCGGCCGGTCGCGGGCACCCCGCTCGACCACACGCGCCCCCGCCGGCTGAACGCCTCCCCCATCGACAACTTCTTCGTCCTCGACGATCCCGCGTGGGCCGCCGAGGTCGTCCACCGGCCGTCCGGCCGGGTCATGCGCGTCGTCACCGACCAGAGCGGCGTCGGCGTCTACTCGGGCGATCACTTCCGCCGGCCGCGGGCGGGCCTGTGCCTGGAGACGGGTGCTTGGCCGGACGCCCCGAATCGTCCGGACTTCCCCTCGGTGCGCCTGGATCCGGGCCAGACTTACCGCCACCGGACCGTTCACGAGTTCCACACCATCGGAGACCTACCCGCGTGAAGCTCTACCTGTCCTCCTTCCGGATCGGCAACAGGCCGCAGGAACTGCTGCGTCTGCTGGGAGACGGCGGCCGCCGCACCGCCCTGATCCTGAACGCCGACGACTACAAGGACGAGGATGGGCGGGCCTCCTCACTCCAGCGCGAGCTGGACGAGCTCTCCGGCATCGGCCTCGACCCGTTCGAGGTCGACCTCCGCGACTACTTCGGGCGCCCGGAAGAGCTGGAGAAGGTGCTTTCCTCGGTCGACTGCGTCTACGTCCGGGGCGGCAGCGTGTTCGTCCTGCGGCGCGCCTTCCGGGCGAGCGGCGCCGACCACGTCCTGAAACGGCTGATCGAGGAGGAGGCCGTCGTCTACGCCGGCTACAGCGCGGGCCCCTGTCTGCTCGGGCCGGACCTGCACGGCATCCGGGGCGACGTGGACGATCCGGAGCTCGTGCCGAGCGGCTACGAGGACACGACGATGGACTGGGAGTGCCTCGGCCTGCTGCCCTTCGCCATCGCCCCCCACTACCGCTCGGACCACCCCGAGTCCGGGGAGATCGACCGGCTGGTCGAGTACTACATCGAGCACCACGTCCCCTTCGTCGCCCTGCGGGACGGACAGGCGATCGTCGTGGACGGGGACACCCGCAGCGTCGTCGGATGACCGGCGGCTGGGAAGACGCCACCGACGCCGCCGAAGCCCCTGCTGGAGGCGTGCGACGCCCACCAGGCGGATGCCACGGGCACCCCCCGGCCGGTGCGGCGCAGGGAGACCACCGCGGCACTGGTGGAGGGGCGACACGTCCGGCTCTTGCGTGAGGACGGCCGCGCCGTCGGCATGTTCACCCTCACCACCAGGCCGCGTGCCGAGGAGCCCCCTGGACAACCGCACGCCGACCGCCCCGCCTAGCTGAGCCGCCTCGCCGTCGCCCCCGCCCACCTCGCCGCAGGCTCGCTGGTCGGCGTCCGCTGCGTGCGGGAGGCCGTCCGTCTCGCCGGCTCGCTCGGGGCCGACGCGCTCCGGGCGGAGGCCAACCCGGACATCCGAAGCACCCGCGCCCTACTCGCGTCACTCGGCTTCGAGCAGTGCGGCCCGGTGCACTCCGACGACACGGGTCGTCGCTACGTGTACCTCTCCAAGTCCCTTGCCGGCTGGCTGAACCGCTTCGGCCTGCTCGGAGATCCCGGCTCATCCTCGGCCTGCCGGCCGGGCGGACCGCGGGCGCCGGGCCGGGGGCGACGGTGGCTCGGGCGGGCGAGCGGGACGAGGAAGCCGCCCGGGCGCTCGCCCACGTGAGCAACGTGATCCTGCCGCGCCTGGAACGCCTGTGCTGGCTGGAACCGGGAGTCGACGCGCTCGCCGTGGAAGCGTTCCGCATCCGCGTGCGCGAGGCCGCCGAGGACTTGCAGGCACCGGACCTGGCCTCGCGCGTCGACGCCCTGGAGACTGATCTCGCTGCGTTCCAGCACGCCACGGTCGGCGCGATCGCCCACGACATCTACGTGAACGGCTGGAACTACGGAGGCCCGTCGCTCGACGGCCTGCGTGAGGTGTCCGAACGTCCCGCGACCTGTCCCAACTGCGCGCGGGATCGGGCCGCCGTCATCACCATGACACACGTCGTCCACGCTGGACTGACCGTGCGGACCCTCCAGTGTCGGCGCTGCGGGGACCTGTGGTGGACCAGCGAGGAATCGGACGACCAGGCATTCATGCTCGAAGGAGCGTTGGACGTCCGACACGTCGTCGAGGCGGATCCTTCGGGTGCGCCGCGCGCCCCAGCGATCCGCCGTGGCGGGTGGCGCCGGCAGCCGCAGCACGACGGCCACTCGCGGGACTTGGAGTGCCATGATCTATGATTATCGTCGTGATGACGATAAAAGACAGTGCGAACGCGGCCGAAGTCCGGGAGGCGCTGGGCCTGGGCGAGGAGCACCGTGAATGGACCGAGGCGCTGGAGCGCACCCCCGTCGGCACCACCGAGGCGGAAATCCCCACAGGGAAGCAACTGAATGCCCTGCTGGCGCAGTTGAAGGTGCCGGCCGAGGACCACGCGGAGTTGGCCAAGGCGGCGCAGAAGGCCACCGAGCCCGGTACGGCCTGGTGCTGGCTTGTGGAGCGCACGGTCGCGGCCCTGCGCGCCACGATGGGCCTCGACACGCCCATGCCGTCGCGCCCCGCCCTCACCGACCACGGCCCGACCGGCCGATGGCTCACGCTGCTGGCCTGCCTCGCCGTCGTACCCGACGTCCGCGCCCTGCACGCGACGATGGAGGTGCCCGACGAGGTCTCGTGGGCGAGTCTGGGGATCCTCGGAGAGAAGGTGGCCGTACGGCGAAGGACGCTGGAGGAGGCGGCAGACGGCGTCGAGGCCGAGGCTGAGACCCCCTTCCCTTTCGACGACTACGTCCTGCCGGTGTTCCAGGGCCGCCGCTACCGCCTCGACGGCTTCGACTGCCGAGCGTCGAACGACTCCATCGACGTACGACTGCCTCACGGCACACAGCCGTTCGGGATCCTCCCGGACGTGGCCTGGGCTCATGAGATCCACTACTTCTTCCGCCGACTCCCCCACCGGTATGCGAACGGGGTGAAGTTCGGCTACACAGGCATCTCCTGCTACGTCGGCAGCTGGATCAACGACCCTGCTGTGGCGGACTTCTTCCCCGAGGATCACGAGATCCGCCGCTTCACCAGCGCGTACCAGTACATCAACAACAGAGGGCCCGGCCCGGCAGACAAGACGGGTCTCACCCCCGGCGACCGGGACGCACTGGAACACGCCTTCGGACAAATGCCTGCGGACCGCGCCACAGCCCTCCGCCTGACTCCCACCACCCCCGTGCAGCGGGCAGTCCTGGAACACCTGAAGGCCGGCAACCACTGGGCTTTGAACTACAGCGGTCAAGCGATATGGGACTACTCACCGTTCCCCCGCAGGTCCGCATGAACTGGGCAGCAGTCGGGACGGAGCAAGCTCTGCCCGCGCCTGCAAGAACCTCGTCGACGAAGCCGCCGCCCGCACCTCCGTCAGCGAGGTCGTCGGCGACTGAGTATGCGAGCCCGTGTCGGTACGTTCATGGACAGTGCAACAGAAGATGTGAACCAGGCGATCGCGGGCGGGTTGCAGCTTATGGATCCGCGCGTCCGCGCCTCTCGGGAACTCGCCGCGCAGCTTCTCGACCCGGAGTTCGTGGAGGTCGGCGGGTCGGGGCGGCGATGGACAGATGAGGCCATAATCGCCGGGCTGCCTGATCATCCGGGCAGTTCGGCGGACGGTCCTCGATATGAGCCCTCGGAGACTTCGGGAGTGCTGCTCGCGCCGGGCCTGGTGCATCTGACCTTCGAGACCCTGCTCGGCGAACGCAGGACCAGGCGCCGCTCGTCTGGCGCAAGAGGGACCGTGAGCAATCCGAGGACGGCCGAGGTGGTCGGGCCTTCGCCGTGCGCCAGGCTCTACAGGAGCCCCATGAGGTGGGCGAGCCACCGGCCTGGAGAATCGAAGTCCAGACAGCGTCGCCCCCTCCACCCTGGGTGCTTCAGCGGAGGCCCGAAGGTCCTTGCATCCGGTACCTGTGCCGTGACCGGGAAGGTTCGCCGGGTCGGCCAGGCTGCGGGTGCGGCGGGGCGTCCGCCCCAGCTCGTTCCTCTCGTTGAGCGGTGAGGACATCAGAGTGACGGACGTTGGCGTTGAGCCACCGCACCTAGCAGCGGGTGAACCGCCTCAGCGGCTTGTCTCGTCGGGTTGCGTCCCCTTGGGGAAGAGGACGAGCGGGGTCGGCTGTTGATGTCGGCATCGTCAAGTGGTGAGTTCATGAAGGGCTAGGTTCTGGTGTCGTCTTCTGAGCGAGTCGCGTCGGTCACGGGTGTGCAGCTTCCGATCTGCAGTACCTGCGGCGTGCAGTACGGGGTGCCGCGGGCTGATTGCCCGATCTGCCTGGACGAGCGGCAGTACGTCGGTTGGGATGGTCAACAGTGGACGACACTGGCCGAGTTGCGCGCCAGTGGCCGTCGCGGTCGGCTCGATGAGGAGGGACCCGGTGTGATCGGGGTCGGTGCGGTGCCGTCGGTCGCCGTCGGCCAGCGCGCGCTGCTGATCCGCTCACCCTCCGGCAACGTGCTGTGGGACTGCATCGGCTACCTCGATGACGACCTTGCCGCCGAGATCGAGGATCTGGGTGGGATCAGCGCGATCGCCGTCAGCCATCCGCACTTCTACGGCGTGATGACCGAGTGGGGCCGCGCCTTCGACGCTCCGGTGTATGTCCATGCCGCGGACCGTGACTGGGTCGGGAGGCCCGATCCGGTGATCGAGTACTGGACGGGCGACACCCACCCGATCGCGCCCGGCATGACGCTGATCAACGCGGGCACGCACTTCGCCGGAGGCACCGTGCTGCACTGGGCCGACGACCCGGACAAGCGCGGCGCGCTGTTCAGCGGCGACATCTTCATGGTCGTGATGGACCGGCGGTGGGTCAGCTTCATGTACAGCATCCCCAACTTCATTCCGGAACGACCGAGCACCATCCGCCGCGCGCTTGAGCTGGTCGAGCCTTTCGCCTTCGAACGCATCTACGGGGCATTCTGGGGACGCGTGGTCAGCGCCGACGGGGCGGCCGCCGTCCAGCGTTCCGCGGAACGGTACCTGCGCTTCGTGCTGGAAGACGGCTCGTAGCCGAGCCGGGTCACAGGGGCGCCTGGTCAAGGGGCTGCGCCGATCGCCCCCAGGCGTCGTCGGCCGGCGCTGCCACCGATAGGTTCCCCGACTTGGATCAAGCCGCGATGTTGACTGGGCGTCCGCCCCAGCGGATGCCCTTCGCGCTTCGGATGCGGGCGCGTTCCCTTGCGTTCGGCGGCCAGAACGTCGCGGTGGCGGGCGTTGGCGTCGCGCCGACGCAGACAGGCGTGCTGGCCCCTCAGAGGGTCCGGACAGGCCAAACCGATCTCGTCGAACCGGTGGATCACATCCCGCACCGTGTCCTCGTCCGCCTGAACCAACCGGGCGATCCCCGGCGGCCGGTTCCCGCCGACCGAGGCCGGCGGCATCGACGCCCATCGGCAGCGCGCCGTGGTCGTGCTGCCCCGCCGTGTGATCCGCTGTAACCGCCGGCCTTCTTGATCGGTGAGCTACTGGACCTTGACCGGCTCCCCCACCGCGCCTCCCCACATCGATCAGATGTCGGCCCACATCCGATCGGTTCAGGCGTCGTCGCCAACTCGGCGAACCTGCCAGATCACAGCGCTACTCCGACAGCGACCAGGGAGCGGCCCGCAGGTCGGCGATGCTGCGCCGGTCGCGGCTCGCTGGCGGCCCTCCGGCGGCCTTTCCCAGCGCGATCATGGAGACGATCACCCATCCCCGATTCGGGCGCAGTTCTTCGGTGATGCCTTCCAGGTCGAAGGCCCGGAACTGATGGGCGTCCAGTCCCATCGCCTGGGCCTGGACTGTCAGGTGCGCGACGGCCTGGCCAAGGTCGTAGTCCGCGAACTCGGAGTACGGCAGTTGCGTTTCACCGACGTAGCGGCGTGCCAGGGCGACGACGAGCAGGCCTGCTTCCGTCGCCCACCGGGCCGAGCTGGGCGCGAGGTGGCGTACTACTCGCTCGTACTCCGGCTCACCGGGCCGGCTCGTGAAGAACCCCCATGGCTGGGAGTTCCCGGCTGACGGTGCCCACCGCGCGGCTTCCAGCAGCAGGCTGAGGGCGTGGTCGTCGACGGTCGCTGACGGGTCGAACTTGTAGGGGCTGAACCGTCCTGCCAACAGAGGATGGATACCGCCGGTTGGTTCCAGATCACGTTCCACGTCCCGGTGCAACCGACCACCGTACGGTCGTATTCCAGGTGGGAACGGTGGCTGGTCGGACACTTTCGGAACAGGACACAGCGCTCCTGCGGGGAGATGGGCCTGATGCGCGCAACCCCGCCGAATATGCCCTCCGCCGTGACGTGTTCGCGGAGATTGCGCTCCTCCGCGGGGACGCCGACCAGCCCTCACCGCCTGATCAGCCAACCCGGCGGACGGCCAGGTCACCGAGGTGACCGACGCGCTCCCCCGCAAGCGGTCCACGCCACGGTGGCCGACCCGGAGTCGCACGGGACGAACGTTCGGGGCACCGACCCGGGCTGTCCAGGTCGGGCCGGTGTGGCCGGAGCCGCCCAGCTCGGTGGCGCGCAGCATGGAGGTGACGCGGTTGGCGTCGTCGTAGGTGAAGACGGTGACGCGGCCCTCGGCGGTGGTGATCTTGTTGATGCGGCGCGAGGAGTCGTAGCCGAAGACGGTGGACTTGCCTTCGGTGTCGGTGGTCTTGGCGAGGTTGCCGGCCGGGTCGAGGTCGAAGACGGCGGTGCGGCCGGTGTGGTCCTTGGCCTGCCACAGTGACCTCGTGCCACGCCTGCCCCTCTGACCTGCGAATATGCAAGGGCTCTGCGGCTGTCGCTCCCTCCCCGGCGGCGAGGCCGCACCGCAGCCTGGTGAGCCTCGCGCCGGGGCCCGAACCGGGACCCAGGCCGGTTGGCTCGGCGGGGCGTGAGGCGTGGCTGTTCCTCGTCATGGGCGGCTGATCGTGCGGGTGACGCCCGCCGCGATCGTCGTCGCGAGGACCCAGCCCGCGATGATCAGCGCGTAGGCCAGTGACTGGAGTCCCGAGCTGGTCGGCGTATAGGCGTGTTCCTGGCCGAAGTCGATGATCGGCAGCAGAAGGTCGAGGGTGTAGAAGAACGCGTTGAAGGGCGGGGCCTCGTCCGGTTTCAGGGCGCGGGGGCGCTCGGCCGTGTAGGCGAGTGTGCCGATCAGCAGGAGTGAGAACAGCCAGGAGGCCGCGCGGACGGGGCGGAAGCCGTAGCCGACCGTGGCGTCCTGGACGTAGCCCCACAGACGGGCGTAGGCGGGCAGAGTTGCGCGGTGCCGGCGCTGTCTGGCGAGTTGTACCGTGCGGGCCGCGCCGTCGTCGCCGATGCGGCGGTAGGCGGTGGTGAGTTGTTCGTACGAGAACGGGACGTGGCCGTCGCTGTCCCGCCGCAGTAGCGCCAGCCGGCGTTCGGCCGGCTCGTGCGGGGCGAGGGTGGTATAGGTCAGGCCGTCGAGCCGGACCTCGTCGGGCCAGGTCTCCGGGGTGATGTGGAGCAGATCCAGTTGGGCACGGCGCAGTGAGACCATGCCCTGGACGGGCCGGGCCCCGCGGAACCACAGTTCACCGGCGACCAGGCTGCTGGCTCGCAGCGCGACACCGCCCGGGTGGGAGAGCGTTGCGTAGGAGAAATTGAGCTGGCCCGGTATGCGCGCGCCGCGCAGATTGATCCGGCCGTTCGAGACGAGCCGCGTCGCGTGCAGATCCGCCCCGACGCTGAGTGTCGAGGCGTGCAGGGTGGTGGCAGTGGGGTTGTCGAGCCGCGAGTCGCTGATGACCAGTGTGCCCGCGATCGTCGCTCCCTTGAGGCAGAGTTCGCCGTTCGCCTTCAGGTGCCGGGCATGGAGGTCGGAGCCGACCGCCAGGCCGTTGCCGTGCAGGGCCACGCCTGCGGGGCAGTCGAGCTGCGCCTCGTCGAGGTCGAGGGCGCCCGCGATGCTCGCGCCGTACAGACGGAACGTGCCGTGGACGCTCAGGCCGCGTGCCGAGAGGTGGTCCCCGATCACGGCGCCGTTGAGTTGCAGGACGTCCTCGTGCCGCCGGTTCGGGACAGGCGGGACGGGCGGGGCGGCGTCGTCGTCGGATAGCGGTGCGGGGGTCGCGTCGGGTCCCTCGGCCGGCTCGCCGACGCGGGCACGGTCCAGGAACAACGCCCCGGTGATCCGGGCTCCGGCCAGGCGTACGGGGCCGCGCACCCGGCACAGCGTCAAGCGCAGTGAGTCGTCGAGTCTGAGGGACGTGGCATGCAGCGATGGCAGGACGGAGACGCCGAGGCTGAGTCGGCGTAACTGGGCCCCGTACAGGTCGATTTCCTCCTCGAAGTAGCAGGCCCACAGGTGGATGGGGCAGTCGACGGCCGCGTACTGGAGGTCGAGCCGGCCCGTGATCCGGGCGCCCGCGACCTTGAGGACGGCGGTCTCGCCCGCCGTGCGGGGCCCGTTGAGCAGCAGTTTTCGCAACACCTCGGCGCGCAGGGTGCGTTCGGGCCCCCAGGTATTCCCGGCCGTGGCTTCCTCGTCGGGGGTCGTACGGAAGTTGACCTCGGCCCCGCGCGAAAACGCCTGCCAGACCCGCCGCTCGGCCGGGGTCAGCTCATCGATCTCCATCGCGCGACTGTGGCCACGCGGGCCGGTCCTTGTCAACGGGTCCACAGGACTACCAAGATCAAAAGAGCTGCCGGTCAGGACACCGTGGATCTCGGCCGCCAA
The DNA here is from genome assembly GCF_042880855.1 of Streptomyces sp. NPDC058291. Taxonomy (NCBI): domain Bacteria; kingdom Bacillati; phylum Actinomycetota; class Actinomycetes; order Kitasatosporales; family Streptomycetaceae; genus Streptomyces; species Streptomyces sp. NPDC058291. The sequence goes on along the minus strand of NZ_JBHVYK010000021.1, from coordinate 18,620 downwards.
GCGCTCGCCCACGTCGAGGCCGGCTCGTCCGCCCCGGTGGAGTACCTGCGCCAGCAATGCGGTGGCCACGGCCCTGCGCCAGCAGTGCGATGGCCACGGCTTTGCGCCAGCAGTGCGGTGGCCACGGCGATGACGCACCCCATGGCGACGGGGCACATCAGCAAGGGCACGACGAAGAAGAAGCCGTCGCCGGTCCAGGCGCTGTGGGCGGCGTACAAGTCGATCACCACGACCTCGTCATGCCACAGTCCAAGCCGCACCTGCTGCCCCTCGCTGCAGGAAGGACCGTCGCCGTCCACCGACACCGTCCTGCTGGACCCTTCCCCCCGCACGATCGCCCGGTGGTTTGTCCTGGAATCTGGCGTTCTGGCCGATCAGCGCTCAGACTCAGGATCACCGGCAGCACGCGCCAGGCGAGGCGCCCACATGGCCGAGTCCCGTCCCCCGAATCTGCTAACGGCAGCACCGGTCCCGTTCTCGGGCCCCTCGTGAGCGGCGCCGCGCCGCGCCTCGCCGCGCCCCAGGCCGTCACCGTCACCGTCACCGGCGCCGGGTCAAGGAAGCGTGTCGGGGCGCCCAGCGGTCCAAGTGGCGTATCACGGCATGCAGGTGAAGGCGGACGCTGGTGGAATCTGCTGTGTCCCTGACCTCCACTTATTGGAGACACATCATGCTGTCCTTCCGTACGACCTTCGCGGGCGTTGCTCTTGCTGCTGCCGCGGTGATGGCCGGTCCCGGCATCGCCTCGGCCAACGACCACTCCGAGCGGGGCGAAGGGCCGGCGCCCCACGGGCAGTGCAACGACTTCACCACGCAGCTCGGAGCGGTGAATGTCAACCAGGGCCCGGTCTGCATCAACTTCGGCCCTCTCGACGAAGCAGGTGAGAACAAGGGCGGTGGCGACGACATGAACTTCGACTGCAACGCCGCCGTCACCCAGGTCGGCCTGGTCAACGTCAACCAGGGCCCGGTCTGCATCGACTTCTGAACCGCACGCTGAAGAGCGGGCTGCCCCCAACCGTCGTTCGACACACTCGTCTCTGCGTGTCGTGGACGGTTGGGGCAGCCGTATGTGGCTGAGGTCGGTGAAGACCGGCATGCACAGTCCACCAGTTGCGGCCGACCATCGGCCGGAGCCGTCGTGAGCTGGGGCGACTCCCGTGGCTCGAGCACGGCGTACAGCGACGCTCCGTAGGTGTCCTGCGTGTGATGGACGTCGGGGGCTTGCGGTACTCGGACCGCATGCCCCAATTCGCCGCGTAGAGGGGATCGATCACGGCCTCGGATCCCGACAGGAGGCGCCGGTGCGCGTGTCTGGGCCGTGTCCTGCTGCCCCTGGTGGATCAGGAGTGTTGGAGTTCGGCGATCACGAGACCACCGTCAGCACGATCTTGCCTTGGATGTGGCCCTGCGCGGCTCGGGTGTGTGCGCTGCCCGCTTCGGGCAGCGGGTAGGCGCTGTCCACCCCGACCTGGAGCTTGCCCTCGTCGAACAGGCGCCCGATCTCGGCGAGCTGGGGGCCGTTGGAGCGCACCTGAATGTTCGAGACGGTGATGCCCAGTCTCGCCGTCTCTTGCGGGTCGTACTGGGCGAAGAACACCGGAAGCATGGTGCCGCCGCGCTTGAGCACGCTCAGGAAGCGTGAGCCGTCCGGGCCACCGACGGTGTCGATCACCAGGTCGACGCCACGGACCACGTCCGCGGCCTGCGTCCTGGTGTAGTCGATGAACTCGTCGGCGCCGAGTTCGCGCAGGAACTGCTCGTGCCGGCCCGAGGCCACCGCGATGACGCGTGCCCCCTTCCATTTCGCCAGCTGCACCGCGAAGTGGCCCACTCCACCGGCGGCCCCGTTGACCAGCACGGTCATCCCTGGCGTGACCGGCACCGGCTGGTGCACCTGGCCGGTGAAAGGAGAGGGCACGTCGTGGCCGAGATCGACCAGGTACTGCCAGGCCGTCAGCACGGCCATCGGCGCCCCAGCCGCCTGCACGTGGTCGAGACCGGCCGGCTTGTGAGCCAGGTCCGAAGCCGGCGCGGCCACGTACTCGGCGTACGTCCGGCCGTCGAACCCGGGGAACCGCAGCATGCCGAAGACCTCGTCACCGGCGGCAAACCCCAGCACGTCCGGAGCGACCGCCTGGACCACGCCCGACATGTCCGTTCCGGGGATCAGGGGGAAGTCCAGCGCCGGCCTCATCTCGGCCGGCATGACCTTCATCCCCTCACGCAGGTACCAGTCCGGCGGGTTGACGCCCGCCGCGTGCACCCGGACGAGCACCTCGCCCGGGCCGATCTCGGGAACCGGCACCTCGTCATACTGCAGAACTTCCGGCCCGCCCGCTTCGTGGAACTGGATCGCCTTCATCGCGCCTGTCGCTTTCTTGGGGAGACGTTGCTCCTTCAGTCAAGGCCCAGGACGGCATGGCCGTCCAAGACCGGTTCGGCAAACTGATCATTCCGAAACGGCATGGCCCGTACGCTGGAAGAGTGAACGATCAGGGACAGGACCTGGAGCTGCGGCTGGTGCGCTACTTCACCGTGGTTGCGGCGCACCAGCACTTCGGCCGGGCCGCCGCCGACCTGCACGTGGCCCAGCCGGCGCTGAGCCGCCAGATCCAACGGCTCGAGAAGTACCTCGGCGCACGACTGCTGGAGCGCACCCCCCAGGGCACCCGGCTCACTTCGGCCGGCCAGACGTTCCTCCCCCAGGCCCGAGCCCTGCTGCAGGCCGCCCGCCGGGCCGAGTCGGCCGTGCGTGAACAAGCCGAGACCGAGCGCATCGCCATCGGCTACGTCGAAGACCTGGTGATCACTGCCGCCGTACGGGAACTGCGCCGCCGTTACCCGGACGCCGAGATCGCCACCCGGCATCTGAGCTGCCGCGACGTCGGCGCGCTGTCCGACAAGCGCGTCGACGCCCTGATCGCGCGGGCCCCGCTGCCGCTCGCCGCCGAGGACGTGTTCACCACCCCGCTGTACGAGGAGCCCCGGATGCTCGTGGTCCCGCGCGGGCATCCCTTGGCCGACCGCGCGTCGGTGACCGCGGAGGAGCTGGCCGGCGAGGAGGCGGCGCCATGCGCGTTCGAGACCGCGGACGACTGGACCTCCTACCGGATCCTCGGGGCCGGTGTGCCGCCGATCGAGAGCTACGAGGACAAGCTCGAACTCGTCGCGAGCGGCAGGGCGATCGCCGTGCTACCGGTCGGCGATCGGCGTAGCTCACTGCGTCCCCACCTCGTCACCGTCCCGATCGAGGGCGCTCCCCCCAGCCAGGTCGTCCTGGTCAGCCGCAAGGGCGACCCGAATCCGATGATCAGGAGCCTCCGGCTGGCGGCCAAGGCCGCCCTGACCGCCCCGGCAGCCTGACCAGGGCCAGCCGAACCGCTTGGCACTGAAGCGCACCGAGCAGTGCTCACGCGCGCCGTGCCCGTCGCGCATCTGCCAGTACCGCTCGGGGCCAGGTCGCGCCGGCTCAGCGCGCCCGACCCCCTGTGGAACGGCGATCGCGCACGCCGTCTCGTCCAGGAACCGTTGCCGTATCGCGTGAAGGTGCAGAAGAGTCAGATCCGACCGGGTCGTCCTTGAGATGCGCTCCGGAGCGCTGCCTGTCGCGAGCGGCAGCCCGGCAACGCCTCGATCGACTTCCTACGTTGCGGTAACAGCAGCAGCCGTGGTGACGACATCTCGCCGTTGGAACGGCTGCGTCGGTTGCGACCTGGGAGCGGAAGGGCGCGATGCGTTTCACCCGCAAAAGTAGCGTCGTGCATACTTTTCGCGGGCGAGGTACGGCGTTTCGGCTGGGCCGCACTGACCAGGGGACATTCAGACATGGGCACCGGTACACCGGCCACCGGCAATTTCGGCGCGCTTGTGCATGCTCTGCGGACGGGGGCCGGGCTGAGCCAGGAAGGGCTGGCGCATGCTGCGGGAGTGAGCGTGCGGGCGCTGTCGGACATGGAGCGTGGACACTCCCGGGGGCCGCAACGCCGCACCGTGCAGGCGTTGGCCGCAGCCTTGGGCCTGGACGCGGCCGGTGCGCGGGAGTTGGAGCACACCGCGAGCCTGGGTCGTGCCCGCCGGGCCCCTATGACGGACGTTCCGCCACCTGCTGCCGTACCGGATGCCGTCGCGCAGACTGGCGCGCCCGATCTGCTGCCGCGCGCGCCGCGTGGCTTTCATGGGCGGGCGGCCGAGCTCGCCGTTCTGTCCCGGGCCGCCTCGGGCGAGGCGCCCGTCTGCCTGGTCATCGGGCCCGCCGGGGTGGGGAAGACGGCTCTCGTGCTGCATTGGGCCCACCAGGGCCGTGCCGGATTTCCCGGCGGGCGGCTCTACGCCGACCTGCGTGGCTTCGCGGACACGGGCGAGCCGGCCCTGATGGAGGTACTGCGCGAGTTCCTGCTGGCACTCGATGTGCCGCACGGCCGGATACCGGATTCCGTGAACGCCGCGGCCGCACTGTTCCGGTCGCTCGCCGCCGACCGCCGGCTCCTTGTGGTGCTCGACAACGCGCGGGACTCCGAGCAGGTCAGGCCGCTCCTGCCGGGCGGTCGCCGCTGCGTCACCGTCGTCACCAGCAGACACCGGCTGTCGGGGCTGATCGTCACCGACACCGCCCGGCCCGTTGCGGTGGACGTGCTCGGGCAGCAGGACGGCACGATGCTCCTCGCCGGTGTACTGGGCACGGAACGGGTACGCGCAGAGCCGGTGGCTGCCCGACGGCTGGCCGAGCTGTGCGGCGGGCTGCCCCTCGCACTGCGGGTGACGGCTGCCCGGCTGGCGCAACGGCCCGGCTGGTCGCTGGACGCGATGGCCGCCGAGCTGTCCGACGAGACGCGCCGGCTGAGTCTGCTGGACGTGGAGGACACCGGCGTACGAGCGGCGCTGCGTGTGACGCTGCAACAGCTCCCGCAGCAAGTCTCCCGTCTGTTCGCCCATCTCGGCTGCCACCCCGGTACGCACGTCGACCGGTATGCGGCGGCCGCCCTGGCGGACACGGACCCGGCAGCCGCCGAGACCTCCCTGGAGCGGCTGGCCGTCGCGCACCTCGTCACGGAGACGGCGTCCGGCCGATGGACGATGCACGATCTCGTGCGGCTCTACGCACGCAGCCTGGACGCCGGGCCGGACGCGCTCAAGCGTGTGCTCGACCACTACATCGCCACGGCCCTCGCGGCCGTGGCGGCGGCCGAGCCCGGCAACGAGGACTGCTTCCCGCTGCCGGAGGACTACCTGCCGCCCGCCGCCGTGCGGGAGTTCAGCGACCGGTCCGCCGCCGTGGCCTGGTACGCAGCCGAGCGGGACGACCTCACGCTGGCGGTGGCCGCGGCGCACGCCGCCGGACTGCACGGCAGGACCTGGCGGATCGTCCTGGCGTTGTGGCCGCTGATCGTGTGGCGTGTGCGCGACGGCTGGGCCCCGCTCCTGGAGACCGCGCTCGAGGCGGCACGGGCCGACGACGATCAGCACGGCGAGTCACGGGTGCTGAACGTGCTCGGCTGGGTGCTGATCGAGGAAGGGCGCATCGCGGAGGCGCTGACCCGTTTGCGGGCCGCCTCCGCGCTTGCCTCCCGGGCAGGTGACGCGGTGGCCGAGGTGAACGCCCTGATCGTTCTCGCCGTGGCACAAGCGGCGCTCGGCGGCCTGGACGAGGCCGCGGAGGGGTGCGAGCAGGCGGTGGAGCTGGCGCGCAAGGCCGGCGACCGGACCATGGAGAGACTGGCCATGCAGCACCTCGCCCGCCATTGGACCGACGCGGGGAAATGGCGCCAGGCCCTCGACACAGCGACCGAGGCCTTGGCCTTCGACGACCGATCGGGCACGGCCGACGTACCCCGGATACTGCTCCTCATGGTGAAGGGAGAGGCGCTGCTGGGGCTCGGGGACGAGGCCGAGGGCATCGGGCAACTCGACCTGGCGGCCCGGGAAGCGGAGTCGTCCGGCTACGACGACGGCGCGGTACGGGCGCTCGGCGCGCTGCTGCGGGTATCGGCAGATGAAGGGCTCCGCACACGATACGACGCGGCAGTCGTGCGACTCACGACGCGGACGTGAAGCTGGGCGGCGACACCGCGGGTGGCGTACAGGGGATGGGCCAAGACCAGGAGGCGGGACACCGCTGAGGCAGTCATCGGTGCAGTCACAAACGCCCTGACCTGGGCTGGGCTGGGCTCCATGTCCTCGGCGGATACGACGGGGCGGGCCGGTTGTCCGCGGTCGGCCGGAGCGTCACACCGCGCCGCATGCGTCTTGGCAGCTCGGCGAACATCTCGCCCCGGCCGGCCCCCGGGCGGTCTTGCCGTCCAGGCGGTCCGCCGTGGGCATGCCGTCCAGGCGGTTCGCCGTGGGCATGCCGTCCAGGCGGTCCGCCGTGGGCATGCCGTCCAGGCGGTCCGCCGTGGGCATGCCGTCCAAGCGGTCCGCCGTGGGCATGCCGTCCAGGCGGTCCGCCGTGGGCATCGCCTTGACGGCGGCCGGGGCGTCCTCCGGGGGAAGTGTGGCCGGCCGGCATCGGCTTGTTCTGGCAAACGCCGTTGCGGTCCTTCTTGACGAGCCTGGCCGGCTCCAGGCCGCGCGGCGCGGCGTTCACGCTCGGGCGGCTGAGCCCGAGCCTTTCACCGAGGGCGGCCATGCTCCAGCAGGCGCCTCCGGTTCGACCGCCGTCCCCAGGGAGACCGGCGGCGGCCGCGACCGATGTCGCGCAGCCCCCCGGCGCCCAATACTTGGCTAGCCACATGTTTGTTGTTACGTTGATTATGTGTCCAGCCACCTAACCGGGTGGCTGCGCGGGAGGAGTCGTCATGAGAGCCATCCTGTTCGACCGTTTCGGAGGCACGGAAGTGCTGCGCGAGGCGGACATCGAGGTCCCGCAGCCCGGCCCCGGGCAGATCCGCGTACGCGTCAAGGCGGCCGGGGTGAACGCGCTGGACGGCAAGATCCGCTCCGGGGCGCTGGAGGCCGTGTTCCCCACGCCGCTCCCCGCGGTCCCTGGTCGCGAGCTCGCCGGCGTGGTGGACGCCCTGGGCGAGGGTGTGAGCGACGTGCAGGTGGGCGATGAGGTGCTGGGCTGGTCGGACACCGGCTCGTACGCCCAGTACGCGCTGGCCACCACCGTGGCCCCCAAGCCCGCCGGCCTCGACTGGCAGCACGCGGTCGCGCTGCCGGTGGCGGGCGAGACGGCCGAGCGCGTCCTGAACCTGCTGGGGGTGGCCGCCGGGGAGACGGTGCTGATGCACGGCGCCTCCGGAGCGGTCGGAACCCTGGCGGTCCAGCTCGCCACGGCCCGCGGAGCGCGTGTGATCGCCACCGCCGGTCCGGCGAACCAGGAACACCTCGCCTCGCTCGGCGCCACCGCGACCCTCTACGGCGAGGGCCTGGTCGAGCGGGTGCGGGCGCTGGCCCCCGACGGCGTGGACGCGGTGTTCGACCTGGCCGGGAAGGGAGCCCTGGAGGACTCCATCGCCCTGCGCGGCGGCACCGAGCGCATCGTCACCATCGCCGACTTCCGCGCGCACCAGCTCGGCATCACCTTCTCCAGCGGCGGCCAGGAACGCTCGGCCGCCCGCCTGGCCGCGCTCGCGCAGGACGCCGCGACCGGCAGGCTCGTCACCACCGTCACCGCCTACCCGCTCGACCAGGCCGCCACGGCCCAGCAGGTCAGCGACGCCGGGCATGTGCGGGGCAAGCTCGTCCTCACCCTCGACTGATCACGCCCGCCCCTCCATCCGCCGCGCCCTCCTCCCGCTCACCCGATCACCACCTGTGCCGATCACCGCACCGAAGGACCCCTTCATGCTGAATTCCCTGTGGACGCCGACCACTCTTGGCGGCATATCTCTGCCGCACCGCCTGGTCATGGCCCCCATGACCCGTGACCGCTCCACGCCCGAAGGCGTCCCCACCGAGCTGAACGCCGAGTACTACGCCCAGCGGGCCTCGCACGCGCTCATCATCACCGAGGGCACGCAGCCCAACGCCGACGGCCAGGGCTACCTCCTGACCCCCGGCATCCACAACGACGAACAGATCGCCGGGTGGCGCAAGGTCACCGACGCCGTGCACGCCGCCGACGGCCGCATCGTCATCCAGCTCATGCACACCGGACGCATCGCCCACCCGGACAACACCCCCCACGGCCGCCGTCCGGTCGCCCCTTCGGCGATCCGGCCGCAGGGCATGATGTTCACCGCGTCCGGGCCCCAGGAGATGCCGACCCCCCGTGCTCTGTCGACGCAGGAGGTCGCGGCGACCGTCGACGACTTCCGGCGCGCCGCGGCGGCCGCCGTCGCGGCAGGCGCCGACGGCGTGGAGATCCACGGCGCCAACGGCTACCTCGTGCACCAGTTCCTCGCCGACAACACCAACCAGCGCACCGACGGCTACGGCGGCTCCCTCGACAACCGCATCCGCTTCGCCGTCGAGGTCGCCGCCGCCGTGGCCGACGAGATCGGCGCCGAGCGCACCGGCATCCGCATCTCCCCCGCGAACCCCTACAACGACATCGCCGAGTCCGACACCGCCGAGCTGTATCCGGCGCTCCTGGACGCCCTGCGCCCCCTGGACCTGGCCTACCTCCACGTGATGCACGCCGGCGACGAGGAACTGCTCGGCACCCTGCGCGCGCTGTGGCTGACCACGCTGATCCTCAACCGGGGCGGCGCCGACCTGCCCGCCCGCGCCAAGGACGTCGACAACGGCACGGCCGACCTCGTCTCCGTCGGCGCCCTCGCGCTCGCCAACCCGGACCTGGTCGAGCGCCTGCGCGCCGGCGCGCCGCTGAACACCCCCGACCCCGCGACCTTCTACGGCGGCGCAGCGGCCGGCTACACCGACTACCCCACCCACACCGGCTGAGGAACCGAACCATGCCCACCCCCGAACCCCGCATCCCCACGACGGCCGGCGCAGGACCGATGAGCTACGCGATCTTCCAACTCGCCCGCGCCCACCGCGCCCGCGCCGCCGCCATGCTCCGCGAGATGGACCTGCATCCCGGACAGGAACTGTTGCTGATGCAACTCCTGGACCGGGACGGTCAGACCCAGTCCGAGCTGCTCGAAAGCGTCGGCCTGGACCACTCCACCGTCTCCAAGTCCCTGCGCCGCATGCAGGACGCCGGCCTGCTCGTCCGCGAGCCGGCCGCACACGACCGCCGCGTCATGGTCGTCCACCTCACGGACAAGGGCCGTGCCATGCGCGAGCCCATAGCGGCCCTGTGGCGGGCCCTGGAGGAGACCTCCGCCCGGAATCTGTCGGAGCAACAGGCGCAGTCCTTCGTCGAGACCGCCTACGCCATCACCGAGGCGATCAGCAGCCGCGCGCTGCCGCACGAAGAGTCCGCGTGACTCCCCGGTGTGCACCCCATGCCCGCGTACGCCACACCACACCTGAGGGGCACGCGGGCTGGGGTGCACACCGTCCCGCATGCGGCGCGATCCACACCGTCCCGCATGCGGCGCAGTGCACACCGTCCCACATGCGGCACACCGAGCCTCCGCCAACTTGAAGACGCAGGTCAAAGGGCTGGCGTGACGTCCCTTTGAGGTACTCGCGCCGGCTGTGGGCGACAGTCCACGAAGTAGATCGTTCGTCAGGGGATGGCTTCGGCCCCTGTTTGACGTCGATGAACGGAGAATTCCCGTCTCAAATGAAGATGATCAGTAGTCGATCAGACCTCTAGCCTGACGGTCATGACCTCACCTGCATATCCTCCAAAGCCTATGCCCGGTGACCGCATAGCAATCATCTCCCCTTCGTCCGGATTGCCCGAGCTCTTCCCTCTTCCGTACGAGCTGGGGCTCAAGCGGCTGCGTGAGGATTTCGGCCTCGAACCAGTGGAGTACCCGTCCACTCGCAAAATGGGATCCACGCCCAAGGAACGCGCCGACGACATCCACGCCGCGTTCGCCGATCCCTCGGTCAGGGCCGTGATGGCCAGCATCGGTGGCGACGACCAGATCACCGTGCTTCCTTTGCTGGACCGCGAGCTGATCCGCGCTAACCCCAAGCCCTTCTTCGGGACGAGCGACAACACCAACCTGCTGGTCTTCCTGCACAACCTGGGCATCGTTGCCTACCACGGCGCCTGCCTGATGACCGAGCTCGGCCGCCCCTGCGCACTCCACCCCATGACCGCTGACTCGGTACGCGCGGCCTTGTTCACCTCGGGCCCGTACGAACTCCGCCCCGCCACGCGCTACCGCGACACCGACCGCGACTGGGCCGACCCGGCCACCTTCGGCAGGGAGCCGGACTCGCAGCCCGCCGAGGGCTGGATCTGGCACCAGCCCGACCAACTCGTCCAAGGCCGCGCCTGGGGCGGCAATCTGGAAATCCTGTCATGGCTGCTGATGGCCGACCGCGAGATCGCACAGGACCCAGCCGTCTACGAGGGCGGCGTGCTGTTCTTGGAGACGTCGGAGGAGATGCCGAGCGGGGAGGAGGTCTTCCGGATCTTGCGCAACATGGGAGAACGGGGCCTGCTGGCGCGCTTCCCGGCCCTGTTGATGGGCCGCGCCAAAGCGTGGTCCTTCCAGCAGCCGAACAGAGCGGAGGAGAAGCTACGTTATGCCGCTGAGCAGCGCGAAGCGGTGCTGCGCGCGCTGGCGAGGTACGCCCCGCACACCATGGCGGTGTTCGACGTCGACTTCGGGCATACCGATCCCCAACTGGTGATCCCTTACGGCGGAACGGTCAGCGTGGACGGCCCCGCGCAGCGGATCACGGTGAAGTACTGACAGCGCTGGAGATCCTCAGCTCACGACAAAGCACCAGAAACAGGCCCTCGCCAAGAGGCGCACCGTACGATCCGGTGCATGGACCCCGAGTTACTGAAAGGGATCACCGCGCGGCGCGCAGAACTGGACGAACTCGAAGAACAGCTGGCCAAGGAGCTGGCGGACGTGCGGGCCGAGCGCGACGAACTCGCGGTCGCCGAACGGGTCCTTGAGCGCGTGAGCGAGCAGCTCGCCGACGAGCGTGCCTCGGCCATGCCGGCGCCCGGGCAGGTGGGTGGACGGGCCGCGATGCTGATCCCGCACCGCGCGCCGGACGTAGAGGAGGCCATGCTTCCGCCGGACTACCAGCGCATCCTCGCCGCTGTGCGGCAGGCCGCCGGACCGGTCATGGCCCGTCAGGTCGGCGAGATGCTGGGCGTGGACATCAGCGTGTGGGGCAAGCTGGAGCCGTTGCGCGGGAAGATGGTCAGGCTGGTCGACCGCGGCTGGCTGCGGAAACTGCCCGACGGCAGGTTCACCACCCGCATGTGATGCGGGCGTAACCACGGTGCCTCCGGCGGCCGTTGGAATTGTGTGACGAAAACCAATGAACACGCCGAGGACACCTGCCCGCTTGTCTACCAGCGCCGTCTGCCGCTGTCCACGCGGACCGTCAACCACCTCGCCGATCTGCTACGACGACACCTGAAGGCGATACGGTCCAGGTGGCGGATCCTGCCGCCCGGGAAGATCGCGGTGATCGTCCTGGCCGTGCTGCGGCACGACCAACGCCTGGCCGACATGGCCGGCGGCAACAACGTCTCGGAGTCCACCGTCCGCCGATTGCGCGACGAACTGATCACCCTGCTCGCCGCCCAGGCCCCGCGCCTGGACCGCGCCCTGAAGAAGATCACCAAGCAAGGCGGGGAGGTCGTCCTGATCGACGGCACCCTCATCCCCACCCAGCGCTGTACCGAAGTCAACCGCTGACGGACGATCTACTCCGCGGACTGCCGCCCGCGACCAGCTTGAGCACCCCGAAGAGCCGTCACGTCAGCCCTTTAACCTGCGTCTTCAGGTTGGCTGAAGCTCGCCGTCCCGCATGCGGCGCGACCACCGCCAGGTCGGCCCTTACCACCCACCCCCTCGCGGCTGCCTTGGGACGCGGCCCGTCCGGCGGCGAGGCGCACTGCGGACCCGCCCCCACGGCCCGCCTCCCTCAGCCCGCCCGGCACGCAAGCGCCCACGTCAGCAGCCAGTCTTGCCCCGCCCACCAAGCCCCCCGCTGACGACCTGACGGAAAGTGAGACCCGATTTCCGGACTGCGAGATCGCCCTTGGCCGTACCTGGCGCAGGGCCCGGGGCGGTTTCTAGGGTTCGCCCGCCGTTGCCGGTGACGGACTGCAACGACTTCATTTGTGGTCGCGCAGAAAGGCAAGGACCTCGTCGCGGGTCGGATAGTTCGGCAGGGGTGCTGGTTTGTCCTGAAGGAACGCGGTGATGACGGCGGCGGCTCGGTCGTCGTTGTCGTCCAGGCTGTTCCACATGTGATGTCCGACTCCGGGCATGTACTGCGTGCGCTGGATGGCGGGGTCATCGGCAAGGACGGCGGTCGCCCATTGACGGACCTGGGAGGAGCACTCGGCGATCATCAGCATCGCGGGGGTCCGGGACTGCCTCAGTCGCGATGCGATGGCGGGTGAGTCCTTGACCGTCTGCTGGATGCGGAGGCTGGCGGCGGGGCTGAAGGAGAAGTTCTGTGCAGTGTCCTCGGCGGGGATGCGGTGTGCGTCGCGCGCACAGTAGGCGGATGCGGTGTCGCCGCCGAGGTCTGCGGCGGTGAGGGCGTTGTCGCCTTCGGCCTGTCCGATCAGTCCGGTGTCGGGGGTGAGGAGTCCCAGTCGCATGAGGCCGAATGCCACGGCGTACCGGGGGACGTGCGTCGATCGCGGTCCGGTCATGGCCGGGGCGAGGCCCCGTGCGGATTTTCGGCCCTTGCGCCCGGTGATGTGCGCGGTGGGGCCGTCCATGGGGCCGGGCTCGGCGATGATCGCCCGGTGCAAGCGTGCGGCGATGCTCGGGTCGGCCAGGGCTCGAGTGAGCACGACCCCGCCTGAGGAGAATCCGAGGATGTCGACCTTGCCCTTGTTCAGGCGGTCGACGAAGGCGGCGAGGTCGCGGACCGACCTGGAAATCGTGTACTGGTCCATGGGGAGCAGGTCGCTTCGTCCGCCACCGGCCTGTTCGTAGGCGTAGACGTCGTAGCCCTGGCGTGCCAGGAGTTGCAGGAACCGGTGGTCGAGCACCGAGATGCCACGGACCGGTCCGCCGTTCAGTAACACGAACGGGATGGGATGCCGGGCGGCGGAGTTCGCGGGCGGGTAGTGATATACCGCGACCCGGCTGCCTGTGGCCAGGCTCCAGTGCTGTGTGGCCACGAACGGCAGGGCGGGCGGGTACCGCCGGGCCGTCGGCACGGTCGGGATGCAGACCGCCACCGTCAATGCTGCCGCGACAACCACCGGCAGGAACGGCACGAGCCGCGCCGGCCAGGTGCGGCGCCGACCCCGCCACATCGCGAGGACAGCCCCGGCTCCCAGGGTCGTCAACCATGCGGCGAATCCCGAACCTGTCCCGTCCGTGAGGGCGATCAGTGCGAGAAAGACGACGACCAGCGTCGCGACGGCGGCAAGGGCCAGCAGTAAGCGTCCGATGAATCGGGTGAGACGTATGGCGGACGGCACGGCGAACCTCCGATAGTTTCAGAACGCTGTTTCAAAACGACGTTATCAGAGAAGGTAGGCTGCTGGTCGTGGGTAGGCCGAGAACAAACGACGAGGCCGTCAAAGAGCGGCTTGTGGTGTGCGCGACGGAGATGCTCGCCACCCGTCCGCGGGAGTCGGTGACGGTCCGCGCCGTGGCCACTGCTGCCGAGGCGTCGACGACGGCGGTGTACTCCTTGTTCGGCGGTAAGGATGAGCTGATCGGTGCGGTGCGTGACAGAGCCGCCGCTGGCCTGTTCCAGCACGTGTCGGCGGTGCAGACCTCCGCGGACCCTCTCGCCGACCTCTACGCTCTGGCCGTCGCCTACCGTCGTTGGGGGTGCGGGCACAGGCACCTGTACACGGTGCTGTTCGGTGGCCTGCAGTCCTTCGACCCGTCGGGGGAGGTCGGTGCCGGTGACCCGATCCGTCCCCTCCTCGCGGCGATCGATCGCGCCTTGACGGCGTCCGTCCTCGCCGGCGACGCAACGTCGATCGCCCTGTCGATCTGGGGAACCTTGCACGGGCTCGTGACTCTCGAACTGGCCGGGGCCCTCGACGCCACCACGGCCGAGGCCGCATTCCGCTCGACGATTCACGCCACACTGCGCGGATGGACGACCCCGGCGGTGTTCTGCGGCCTTCGCCAAGCCGAACTCGCTCCTTGACAGGATCAGGGCCGGTATCCGGGCTCTCCCGGTCCTGGCTGGGGCGGTGGTGCGTGACCGGCTGGTAAGCCGGCCCTTCACCGTGGTCCCGGCGGGGCAGAGTCCACCACAGTGGGACCTGGGGATCGGCCGGCGGTCCCTCGGCGAGGTAGAGGCGGGTCCAGAGGAATGCCTCCGGGTTGGCCGGCAGCCACTGCTCGGCCAAGGTGCCCTTGCGTACGACCCGCATGAGCTGGTCGCCCCGGTCGAGGTCGACTCCGCGGACGCCCAGCGCTCGGACGCGCGGGCGCCGTTGGTGACCGCCAGCGCCAGAATCGCCCGACGGCGAACTGCGCACCGCGCGCAGCACCGGTGACGGGCCCGCGTCCCCTCCCTCACCGCCCGACGGCCTGACCAGGGCGCCTCGAGCCCATCGCCCCTGACCGAACCACCCCCACAACGACCCCGGCCGCCGTCGAAAGAGGACGGGGCGGGCGCTCACGGCCCGCGCGACCGGGATGAGGGCCTGGTGAAGTGCCGCGCTCGCGGGGCTTCACCAGGTGTCCCCCAGCGACAACCAGATGTCCGCACCTGACTGAGCGATTCGCCGGATTTCGGCTGAGGATCGAGAGGTGCTGCGGCGACCACTTCGCCGCGGGCCGCAGCGGGGCAACCCCGCGGGGCCGTACCCGACAGGTAAGGAACTGGCATGGACAAGCGTGCACCGTCCGCAGGCGCCGCCTCTGCGACGATGCGAGCGGTCGTCGTCTCCCAGCCCGGCGGCCTGGATGCCCTTCAGGTCACCACGGCGGCGATGCCCGAGCCGGAGCCCGGAGGGGGCCGGAAAACTGCGGGACGCGGGCGTCGACCATCCCCTGGTCGACGACGGCGCCATCGCCGACCAGGTGGGCGAGCTGATGCCGGAAGGCGTCGACGCCGCACTGGAACTGGTGGGGCTGCTCGGTCCTCGCCGACACCTTCCGCACCGACCGCCGCCACGGCACCGTCTGCTTCACCGGAGCCCTGGCAGGCCAGTGGACGCTGCCTGACTTCAGCCCGTTCATGATCCCGGGCGGAGTGCGGCTGACCGCCTACGCGGGCCAGGCCGGCGACCTGCCCGCCGAGGTGTTCCAGCAGCAACTGCCCCGCCGAGGTGTTCCAGCAGCAACTGCGGGCCATCGCCGCCGGGCGACTCAAGGTCTCGGTCGCGAAGGTCTACCACGGCCCGGAGCAGGTTCGCGCCGCCCAGGCCGACGTCGAGACCGGCACAACACCGGGCAAGCACGTCGTACTGCTCGACGACTGAGAAACACACACCGTTCCGCGCCGACCGGAGCCGGCCGGCGGCGGCAAGCGCAAGCACGAAAAGGAGACTGTCATGGGCGTCAACAAGGAAGAAATCAGCAAGACCATCATCGAGCTGGAGAAGTCGTTCAACGAGCGGTGGAGCGTCGGCGACAACCGCGGCTACCTCGACGCGTTCGCCGACGAGGTCAGCTATTTCGACCCGATCCTCAAGAACATCGTGGTCGGCCGGGACAAGGTCATCGCATGGATCGACTCCATCTACTCCAACCCGCACATCGTGCGCAACGAGTACCTCAACCCGCAGGTTCACGTCAGCGACAGCGGTGACTTCGCTGTCCTGGCGTACAACCTGAACACCTACGTTCTCGACGAGAACGGCAAGGAGAAGCAGCTGCGCGCCTGGAACGCCACACACGGTTACCGCCTCATCGACAACCAGTGGCGCATCGCGCACTCCAACTGGGCGTTCTCCGAGACCGTGACGGAAGAGATCGCCTCCTGACCGGGAGAACCCGAAGCGACGCCCCCGGGTACCAGCGTGCCCAGCGAAAGGACCGACCGACCAGTGAGCAAGGCCAGGGAGGCGGCCGACCCCGGCGGCCCGGCACCCCGCTCCCGGACGCGATCAAGGATGTGGCGGCCGTGGGGATGCCGGCTTGTGCCGCGCCCGCCTCAGCTGCCGGCCCTGGCTTCGCGGGCCACGAAGGCGGCCGGGATGAGACCGGTGTGGCCACGGAAGAAGCGGCCGAAGTTCGCGGGATCGGTGAACCCGAGATGGACGGCCACAGCCCGGGCGTGTTCGGCGAAGAAGTCCTCGACGGTGCTCACCTCAAGGCCGTACGGAGTGCCGACCGGGGGCTGGAAACCGTACAGCGGCACCGCGGTCTGCCCGGGGCGTCCGACAGAACGCCTGGACTGTCGCTTGTCGACCATCACGTGTCCGCAGCCTACCGCCCGTTTCGCCCGCTCCAGGGAAAAGGATGGGGCGTGCCGTCCGCGTCCGTGGCCGACGCCCCGGCCCGCGCCACCACCTGAGGAAGGAAGACACTCATGAACGGATCGACCCTGCAGACGTTCGCCGCCGAGTGCGCGGAGGAACTGCCCGGAGCGCAGCTGGAGCATCCCTTCGGCCCGGACTGGGAGGTCTTCAAGGTACGAGGCAAGGTCTTCATGCTGATGACCGAGGTTCCCGGGCGTCCTGTCGTGATCCTCAAGGCGGACCCCGGCGAGGCCCAGGCTCTCCGGGAACACAACAGCCACATCACCCCCGGCTACCACATGAACAAGAAGCACTGGATCACGCTGGAGGGCGGGACAGGCGTCGACAAGAAGCTCGTCAGGGAGCTCGTCACCGACTCCTACCTGCTCGTCGTCGCCCACCTGCCCAAGGCCAAGCAGCCCGTCGACCCGCACACCTACGGCACCAGCACGCGGGCGGCCCGGTGAGCGCGGCCGGTGACCGCCTCCAGGACACCGCCCGCCAGGCGGCCCTCGCCCTCCCCGACGTCAGCCACGGCCGCCCCTTCACCCCCGACCTCGACGTGTACAAGGTCGCGGACAAGGTGTTCCTGATCGTCACCGACGACCCGGACGAACAGATCATCACGGTCAAATGCGAGCCCGAGCACGCGCGGGCACTGGAGCGCGGCTACGCCTCGATCACCCCGGGCCGCTACCTCGACAAGAGGCACTGGATCTCGCTGGGGCCCGGGCGGGGCATCACGAAGCGGCTGATCATCGATGCGGTCGAGCACTCCTACGACCTGGTCGTCGGCGCTCTGCCACAGAGCGAGCGCCCGTAGGGGTGGGCTTCTGACAAGGCCTTGACTGACAGCAGGTCAGGCCGACAGCGCGACCGAACCATCGCCCGACTCAGAGATGCGGTGTCAGCAGTTGCGGATCGACCAGACCGGCTCCCAGTCCACGTCGGGGGCGTCGTCGGTGACGACCGGGAAGGTCTGGAGGACGTTGCCGTTCTGGCCGTAGAGCGTCGCCTCGGCGTTGTCGGTCTGGCTGTTCATGACTTCGCCCGCGCCGTGCCAGTCCGACAGGTAGTAGCGGTTGCAGTCGTACAGGAAGAAGACCCGCCACTGGCTGACCGTGGGGTCCCAGACTGCGGCGCAGAAGTTCCCCCTGTCACAGTCGACGTGGTCTCCGGCGGGCACCAGTTGCGAAGCGGCGGCTGGTGAGATCGTCGGGGAGACGGCGGACGTGGCGGAGGACGCCGCCTGGGCCGAGCCGGAGGCGCAGACGGAGCCCAGCACCAGGGCCAGGGTGCCGATCGCGCCGGGAAGAGATCGCTTGGTACGCATGGGTTCGGTTGCTCCTGCGGGTCTCGAGCGGTGGGAGTGAGGACGGGACTACCTGCGGAGGACCCCCCTGCGAGGTCGGGCTGTCGCGGACTCGCAGAGGCGGCGCGTACCGCAGATTAGGGGGCCGCAGGTCCCGGCGGTCCCTGACAGATGTCAGGGACCCGCGCCGGTGCAGTCCGTCACGTTGCTGCGTCCGGTGACCTGTTCTCACGGCCGTGTCCGCGCTTCGGTCCGTCCGTCCCACCCCCTGCGGGACATGCCTGTCGAGTACGGGCCATGGGCCGGGTGTACGACCTCTTCCGCCGGTGGCAGCGCGATGGCGCCTGGCAGCTGGCTTCGTAGGTCAGAAGGAAGAGCAGATGCTGCGGACGCTGCCGGGGACCGGGGCGCGCTCGCCGGGTGCGCGCCGCGCGCGGCCGCCGCGCCAGGCCCCCATCGGCGCCGTCCAGCGACGCCGCGACAAGGAGGCCGACGTCGCCCACGCCGCCGACCGGCTGCTGAACAGCGACCCAAGCGCCTGGGAGCGCACGACGGCCGGAACGCCTCACCTACGGTGCGGCCACCCCGCCACCGGGAGGACCAGCCGATGAGCGCGCACCCCGACCACGCACCCGTCACGCCGTACGCAGGCCGACGAGCGGGCGTTGAACTGCGCGGCCGCCACGCAGCCCCACGAGCGCGGGGCACTGCGGGTCCCGTACTGGTGGATGCAGGGCTCGTTGCGCGTGGCCCGTCTGCCGTGCTTGGCTCGTCCGATGAACTTCCTGTTGACGGCGAGTGGCCTGCGTAACGAGACACTGCGGGACGCACTGCGGGACATGCTCGGAAAGCCGTTCGGATCGGCGAACGTCGTGTACGTGCCCACGGCGTCGGTCGCCG